>JACPBN010000043.1 GCA_016180275.1 Candidatus Woesearchaeota archaeon | reverse complement strand
TGCATCTAACAATGGCGGCGCGCAAGGAGCAGTTGCAATTGCCAACCTAGACTCAGATGACAATCAGGAGATAGTTGTCCCTGGGTATTACGGCATTAAGGTTTATGATTATAATGCTGGCACATTGTCGTTAAAATGCCAGAACACAAATGGCAAGATTCTAGGCGCGCCTGTGATCTATGATATTGACAGGGATAACCAATATGAAATAATCTATACGACAGCAAATTATACCTGCTTGAACAATAATATTTGCAACAATACTTTGTATATAATCAATGCAAGCACTTGCACCACTGAGAAAGCTATTCCTTTAGACATTTATTCTCTAGTTGCGCCTGCAATTGCTAACTTGGATTCTGACAGCAATCTAGAAATTGTTGTTCAAGGTGCTGTTTCAGCAGGAAGCGACCTTAGCAAAGTAAAAGTTTACGATTACGATACTTCTTTACAATGGACATATCCGAGCACAGGAAGCATCGCGATGATTGATGTCTCGCCGAATATTGCTGACATAGATGGTGATGGCAATTACGACATAATTCTGGCAAAAAACTCTTTCGGTGTATTGGTATTAAGGAATAATGGCAGCATTCTTCAGGAATTTAATATTGAAGGCCAGATAGGAAGCTCGCCTGTCATTGGAGATTTGTCAGGCAAAGGCGTAGCAGAACTTTCTGTCAAAAGAGCAGGCTCACCAATTGCTGTCCTGACGACTTTGACAGGCAATAACTCACTTCCTGTATTAGATGCAATTGACAACATAACAGCGATTGCTGGAGAATTGATAAACTTAAATGCAAGTGGACAGATATGATAATGATGCTATTACATTCTATTATTCATCGCCGTTTAACTCTACTGGCTTATGGCAGAGCAATGCAAGTGATGAAGGCAATTATTCAATCTTGGTTGAAGTCAGCGATGGCAATCTATCTGATTATCAGTATATAGACTTAAAAGTATTCTCTAATGGTACTCAACGGCAGAATAATTTCACAACAAATTTGCAGACAGCTTCTCTAACATTTACACAGTCTCAAAACAAAACTGTGCAAGTAAGGCTGCCTAAAAATGCCAATGTTGTTTACTCAAGAATTAAACTTAGAGGTGGAAATTGAAAATTAAAATATTTTTATGGATTTTTGTATCATTATCATTAATCAGCATTAGCTATGCCTATTCAGACTGCACGCCATCTGGCTGTCCTGCAGGATTTACAAATAATGGGATTATAGGTATATAGTGAAGCACAAAAGTTTGAAGGTACTAATAATGCGGAAAGCCTTACTTATGGTTCCTACACACCAAATAATGCAAGCTTGTGCTATAAGTTTGCTTATGATGCAGCTAATGATGATATGAGGTTAAGTGTATATGATTGGAGTTTAGTCCCTCCAAATGGGCTCGATTGTGACGTTGGTGCAATTGCAGGATTTTGGGAGAGCGGCAAGCCACAACACCCTTGGTATGAGAACTTAACAGAGAAGGGAACATGGGCAACAGATGAGAATAGGTATTGGGGAAATGTAACTGAGAATAGTTTTGATTATTTCTATATTGCTGCTAGAGCGCATACAAATAAAGATAGTCAGCAGGATGATTCCTATGATCCGCAAATGGAAAAAGCTTATAGCATTTATTGCGCACCAACAGGTGCAGGATGTAATAATATAAGCAATTATAGTATGAATTGTGGTACCTCATGTTATAATAAATCTACTTATATGTATATCTACTCAGCAACTGTAGTAGACACAACTACAGACCCAGATCAGTGGAATAACTTTAATAATGAGTTGAGAACACTAAGTAATTTATTTCAGAGGGAGTGACCCAGATAATGTTTACTTCAAAGTCTACTCTATGCCAACTGCTGCAATAAGTGATTCAAGTGTAAGTTGCGACAGGCCAAACGAAGCTCCCAATGCATCAAACGTAAAAGTTCTGCCGCTCAATGCTTCTTTAGGAGATGACTTAATCTGCAATTACAGTTATTTAGACCCAGAAAGCTTTGAAGAAAAAGATTCTTCATATAAATGGTATAAAAATGGCGTTAACCAAAACATTAACTCACAAACTTTGGCAAAAGGAAATCTCTCATTAAATGATAAATGGGGTTGCTACGTTACTCCAAGTGATGGTCTTCTTAACGGCACAGAAAGAACAAGCGAAAATAATGTAACAATAGTATCAACAATCTCAAATCCAAAAATGTATGTTGAAAACCAGCAAGCATGGAATAAGGCAGGCTCATGGTCAGCGGAAGAATATATCTACGACTTTGAAGATGAATTAAATAACGTTTTAGATAGCTGCACAGCAGATTCTGAAGGATATTGCAACATTACCCTTTCATTTAGCTCAGACACAAATGGCACATTAAACCTGTCAAGCATGGAAATTTATTATGTTATTCCAACAAGTGAGTCAAATATTACTATTAGTAATCTCTCTGTTATCTATTCTAATGGAACTCTGAAAATTTTTGAATTCATTATCTTAAATAATGCTCAAGATACGTTAAATGCATCATGGTCTATAGATATGGGCGATGGCACAGTAATAAACAGCACATATAATGCAACTCTAGCTCAAAACGAAAAACTGATTGTTTTTGTTGAATATAATTATACAAATAAAGGTACATACACAATTAACGCAACAACCAGAGCCGGAAACATAACTGCTTCTGCAAACATCAGTATATACGTTGGAGACATAATTATAACGGAACTTACACAGGTTTATGCTAACAAACTAAACACTCTATTTGCTTTTACAATATTAAACAACGAAAACTCCGCTCTTACAAACATAAACTGGAGCCTGAATACAGGAGAAGCTGCAATATATGCAAATTATCTTGTTAATTTATCTGTAGGTGAGAAATTGTTAGTGTTTGTGGAGTATAACTATACAAATTACGGAACTTATACTATAATCGCAACAGCAAATGCCACAGGAAAATCAGATTCAAAAACCATATCAGCAGCAATAAGGCCTCCCCTTAATATTTACAATCTATGAAAGCATTATTTATGCAAATCTGCTGACAAGCATTGCTTCAAATGAAAGCATGTTGTATTATATAGAATATAACTATACAAATCCAGGAGAATACACAATAAATGTAACTGCATTTAACGGAACATATACTAATTCAGCAAATATCACTGTTGAAATCTCTCCAATAAATATATATGACTTAATTAACATCTATTCAAATTCATTGAACAGATTGTTTGGCTTCAAAGTCAATAATAGAAATGGCTGGAATATCAATATCTCAAACTTAAACTTTACTATAAACACCGGCGAAAGCAGCATCTCAGCAAAATTATTGACACAAATAGCTAAGAACGAAACAGTGCTATATTATATAGAATATAATTACACCAGTGCAGGAACATATAACATAAATGTTACTGCTTTTAATGGAACATATTCTGATTCAGAGCAGCTAATAATCAACATAATTTAATGCTTTGCTATCTCTCCATACAGTTCTTCATATTTTCCGAATGCAGTCTCCCATGAGAAATTCTTCCTTACATAAATATTGCCTTTATTTGCAAGTGCAGCGTATTTCTTTTTGTCTTTAAAAACTTCAATCATGGCATTAGCAAGCCTTGCAGGATTATTTGGCTCAATCAGCATGCCATATTCATTTACTACTTCTCTTATTGCAGGCATGTCAGAGGCGATTATCGGCTTGCTGCAGGCAAGGGCTTCTGCTGCAACTAATCCAAAGCCCTCTTTCAGTAATGTAGGAAAAATAATCAAGTCAGCCAAAAAATAATACTGCTCTATATTATCCACGTTTGGCAATATCTCAACAGGATAGCCTTGTATCAATGATTGAAGCTCTTTTAGGTAATTTTCATCAGATACAAAACCAGGCAATACAAGATTTACTTTATCTAACAGCTCTTTTGGAAGCAGTTTTATTGCATTTATCGCAATGTGCTGGGCTTTCTCTGGAGAGATTCTGGAAGGATAGGCTATTGTAAATCTGCTGTCTTTGTCGTTTTGTACTTTTCTCTCTTTTTGTGGTTTGCCTTTCTCATTTTTTAGTCTGCTGCTTCCAATATTTTTTTTAATACTGTCAAACCTTTCAAAGTCAATGCCGTTGTGTATCACTCTTATCTTTTCCTGATCAATGCCTAATCTGATGAGATCTTCCTTTGTGGCATTGCTTACTGTCACGATGAACCTTGCCCTATTAAGCCTGCTGACAACCAGATTCCTCTGTATTCTCAGCCTAAGTCTTGCAAAAAAAGAATTTTGTATATTTACTATATCCAGAAAATGACTGACATGATGCACCATGACAATTGTGGGAATGCCTGTTTCAGGGATCTCCATGGTGTTTGTATGGATGATATCTGGCTTTATCTCTTTAACAAATCTTTTTACAGCAGAAAATAATCTTATGTACCGCAAAAAGCGGTTTTTGCTTGTCAGATCAACTTTGTATGAATCTGCAGGAAGAAGTGCAGGGTCTTTTGTCCAGCCGGAAATCAGGCTAACTTCATATCTAACAGCAGCTCTTTTCCAGATATTGTAGATAACACTCTCTCCACCTCCATAATAATCTTTGGGGAAGAAGCGTGTCACGATGCAGAGTTTCATAACTTTTCACGAATATGCATATTACCAATAAGTTTATAAAGCTTGTTGTAGTAGAAATTAAAAGAATATTATTGCAGAAAAACATGAGATTGATAACAAAATAAAATGAACAAAAAAAATATTATCCTAGTCAGTATCATTATACTTTCTATATTGCTTAGCCTGGTTCCTGCTTTTAGATTTCTCATTCGATTGGCTCCGGCATTTTTTCAGCATGATCTGGCTCCTGCAAAAACATCAATCGGGACTGAATATGGCGATCAGATAGGCAGTGTATTTAATACAATATATAACGGCGGCAGCAATCTTTTGCATGGCAAAAATATATATGATATTGAGAATATCGGGATAGACATTCCTGGCGGGGCATTTGTCTATCCGCCATTGATGGCAGCTGTTGGCTTAGCCTTTACTGCATTTAGCCTAAGCACTGCTTATTTCGTGTTCTTTTTAGCACTGTTATTGTCTGTATCTCTGTTCCTGTCTTACGGCATAAAACATATCTATGCTTTAAACTCAGAGAATCTTAGTGGCCATAAGAAAAATTCATTGGCGATAATATTTATCATGCTTGTGCTGCTTTCCACTCCTTTAGTAAGGCAGCTGCAGTGGGGGCATTATATTCTCATAGTATTAGCTCTTTATACCATAGTCTATTTCTATGATAAAAATCATGGCAAAAAATGGTATGTCACAGGCATAGCAACAGGCCTAGCTTCAAGCTTAATGCTGTATTCTGCAATCTTATTTCCATATCTTATCTTGCGAAGACGATTTAAGGAATTTTTCCTAGGAATAGCTGTGTTTATACTCTCGTTTCTTCCATTTATATTTAATCCCTCTTCAGCTGCAGGTTTTTTAACATTCTTGAAAAATGCAGATAAGCTTGCCTTTGTCCCAAAGCTTGAAACAGGCGGAACATTTTTCTCTTTACAAAAGCTTCTGTATGAAATAAATCCATTGCTCCAGAAATTTTATCTGTTATTAAATCTGATATTATTTCTTTATATCACTGTCATAATATGGAATAATACAGAGTATGGCAAATCAATGAACCAGAATATATACAGGATATATTATGCCCTTATATTGCTTTTTATCTTGATTATAGATATCTGGCTTAGCGAGCATCATCTTCCAATAATATTGCTTGCTTTATTGCTGTTAATCGGAGAAAAATACTGGCAGATCATGTTAACAGTAAGCTATCTCATGACAAACACTTTCCTGTATGACTTTCATATAAAAATAAATGGCGCTTTCCTATATACTTATATAAGGCAGCTGGGTCTTATTGTACTGTTTTTATATACAACTTACCTAATATTTGATAAAATGAGCAAATTAAGATTTAATTTCAGTCCAGTACCTAAATTAAGAAATCATTAAGCCATTAATTATAATTTTTGAAGATTATGGAAAGAGTGATATAAAATGAAAATTTTAATATTAACTCATGCAAATAAAGAATATGATGCTTCAGGAATAAATGGGGCATGGGAATTTTTGCCTCACTATTTTAAGCAGTTAGGCCATGATGTAGTGACTGTCAAGAAAAGCCAATGGTATCTGTACATTTTCAAATTTTTAAAATTCAGGCCTGATTTTGTCATCTCGATAGGAAGATTAACAGGATTAGCCACTGCTGTCCAGCATATTCTGGGATTGAGATTTGGTGCACTTTTAGTCCATGACCTAACTGATCATCCTCATTTTTACCACTCAGAAAAATGGATAAGATTCATAGCTAAAAATCATGATCATGTTGTTACGCCTTCTAAATATAATCTCTTTAAGTATAAGTGCAATTCATTTATCATGAACGGCAGCAATTTCAAGCCTAAAAAAGCAAAGCCTGAGCATGATGCATGCTATCTTGGGCAGACTCATTCTTTTTATAATATTGAAGAGCTTGTTAAATCCTGTAAACAGAAAGATATCAAACTAAAATTAATAAACAATCTTGCTACAGATAAGGTTCCTGAAACACTTGCAAGATGCAATGTTTGCGTATTGCCTATCTCCTGGGATTCCAGCACCAAAATGATGGATTATGCAGCGATGGGAAAGCCTGTAGTGGCGATAAAGCCTAATCTGGCTGAAAAGATAGGGTTTCCTGCATATTACACTGATGATCTTGCATCTGGAATAAGATATCTGCTTGATAATCCTAAAGAAGCAGATGCAATTAGCAAGAGAGCAAGAAAATGGTTTATAAAAAATTCAGGGAATTGGAAGACTCAAGCTAAAAAATATCTAAATTTATTAAAACATATAAAAAATAAAATATTATGAATAATAAAAAACATATATCTAGCAATATGTCACAAATCTATACGATGGATGTTGAACAAGACATAAGATCTGCATTAGATTTTGCCAACTTGTTGACCAGACATAAAATAAGAGGGGAATTCTACATCACAGGCCAGATGCTTGAAAAATATCCAAAGCAAGTAAAGCAGATAGCCAAAAGGCATATTATCTGTGCACATGGCTATCATCATGAGGATTTCACTTGCGTATCTTATAAAGATGCAGATAGGATAATAAAAAAAACAGTTGAACTGTTCAAAAAGCATAAGTTAAAACTCATAGGCTGGCGTTTTCCAGGGTTTAAATTCAAAAACTCCCAACTAAAGATATTGGTGAAATATGGGCTGTTTGATTCTTCAATTCGAGATGTGGCAATGCAACGGTGGAAAAGCATTCTCCACATCAGAAACTTCCTGTCAAATATGAAGAGAAGAAGAGTGTTTCTGCCAGTGCGTTTCCCAAAAAATCTGGATGAGAGGCCATGGAGCAAAATTGATCTAAATGATTCAAGATTGTACCTTAAGCAGGGAAGACTAGTGTTCCACTGCTATAATTATAAAAAAATAAAAAATGAGTTTGAGAATTATCTTAATGAACTACCCAATCGCAGCAAGCTGCGGGGTATCTCGTATATAAATAATTAAATCGTTGCAAGCAACGGGGTATTAAACCCTAAAGGTAATAAAACATTATTATAGATCATCAACTAGCTAAAAAATACAAAATTGAGAAGAGACTAAAATGAACATCTGCCTGTATTCCAACACCATAGAGCTTCCAGGAGGAGGAACAAGCACAAGAATAACAATAGACTACTTAAGAAAACATGGCCATAAAGTGACTCTATTTACAGATACTGAAGAATTAAAAAAGAGCCTTGCTATCTTAGCTCAGAGAAATTCGCTTCCTGATATTGTTCTGCACCATAATATCATAAATCTTGAAAAAGTTTCTAAAATTGCCAGTAAATACTCTGTTCCCCTAATTGTCACAATCAATAACCTTATCACAGATGTAAATGGCCTGCATATTGAGCAAGATGATGATTTTGGAAAAGTAATATTAAAGCCCGGGATCTTTAAGAGCTTTTATCTCAGCTTAACGCAAAAGAGGATACATACTAAAAAAAACAAGCTCTTAAGCATAATATTCTTTATATATAGGCATTTAAGAAAGAAGAAGAGATTAGAGGTGCTTAGAAAAGCTGCCGGTGTTATTGTGACTAGCAGCACACTGAAAAAACTTCTTATCTTGCATGGAGTTAAACGACATATCTACGTCTGTCCGCAGCCTATTGATGATAGTATGCTTTCCAATCCTGGCTACAAAGGATATAAGTCAAGTAAATACATCAATCCTTATTATAAGCATCATATATTATATGTCGGCGGAGGAGAGCCATTCAAGGGTATACATCTCCTTATAAAAGCATTTGATGCATTAAAGCGCAATGACACAGAGCTTATCATCGCAGGAGAAATAAGAAAAGCACATAAGATAAACATCTATGATTACCCTAAAAATATAAGATTTATCGGCCAAGTAAGCGATAAGGAATTAAAAGCATTATATTATTCAGTGGATTTTCTTGCATTTCCAAGCCTTTGGCTTGAGGCATTTGGAAGGGCATGGGCAGAAGCAGCCTGCTGTGCTTGTCCTACACTTGCATTTAAAGGCCGCGCAGGGCCGTATGACTATCTTAAGCACAATGTGAATGCATATTTCGCTGATGCAAATTATCCAAGTTTTATACGCGCAATTAAAATTTTATTGGATGATAAATCACTTAGGATAAAGTTAGGTAAAAATGCAAAGAAATTTGCAAGAAATAACTTAATAGCCTCTGTTGCGATAAGAAAGCTTGAAAAAATATATAAAGAAGTGCTTGCAAATGACGGATGATGATATCATGGAATACCACTCAGACCTTACACAGTCACTTGGAAAGAAGCTGTCTGATACTGAGGTAGAATGGATAAGCAAGAAATGGGCAAACGGCCTGCAGTTCATTAAAAATGGCATGGAAGTTCTTGATATAGGATCATCTGACGGATCTTTTTTTGATTATCTGCAGAAAAAAAACATAACAGGAAGGTTTTCTTGCTTTGATGCTGACAAGAAAGCCATTATAGCAGCGCGTTCAAAAGGGTATAAAGGATATGACTCGTTAAAGTCTATCAAGCAGAAATTTGATGTGATAACATTATGGGAAGTGATTGAACATTTACCGATTGAGAAATTCATCTCGTATCTGGATTTTGTAAAATTGCATCTAAAAGAAGATGGCATTCTTATAGTCTCCACGCCTAATATCCTGAACATATTCTATCCGTTCTGGGCAGAGCCTACGCATATAAGGCCGTACTGCCTTGAGAGCCTGTGCAAGATACTTGAGTCACAGGGATTTATTGTTGTGCATAAGAAAGAGACACATGCATTAAGGCATCCGCTCAAGATACTTGCATGCAAACTTCTCGGCATAAATATGTATGCAAAGGTGATTGTGGTGTGTAAGATAAAATAATATTGAGTTAATAATGTCTTGTATCAAATAAATTGTGCTATTGGGATGCATAGTCTGTTATCATTATCTCTTATTATTTACACTCATCTATCCACAAACCTCTTTAAGAAATTTCTAAACAGTGTTATTTTTATGCCTGTTATGGCTTCTGCTTCCTTCAGGACTTCTACCTCTTCTTTTTCAAAGCACTTCATCAATAATAATAATGCAGCGTACAAAACTACTATGGAACATGAACCGGCTATCAATCTTAAGTATATGTTATAAGTTGCGATGTAACCTGAAATAAAAAATTCATATGCAAGAAATATTAGGGTGCCTGCAAATAATAGTTTTACCATGTTTGGCATTATGCCGATTATCTTAGTATGATAATACATTTCAGCAGCAGCCAATATCCCAAATAAAACCATGCTTGAACTTGTTGCAACTGCCCCTCCAATCATGCCGTACTTTGGTATGAGCAATGCATTTAAGATTACATTCAAAATTGCAGCAATAAAAGTATTCAGCATCACAAGCTTTGGCTTCTTAATCACGTTAAGAATTTCACTTGCAGGATTAAGAGCCTGGTAAATAAGGTAACCTACAACCAAAATATTAAGCGCAGCAAAGCCGATTCCATATTCATTCCCAAAAAATACTGTGAGTATCTCTTTGCCCAGCAGAAACAGCACAAGGAATATAGGCATATTAAACATAAGTATCCATTTTGTCGTGACAGAAAATGTTTTTTTGAATTCTGCAATATTCTTGGCTGCGTAGATGCCTGTCATTACCGGAATAAACAAGCCTAACAATGCGCCTGGTATTATAGACATCAATGTTGCTGTGGGCAATGCTGCATTGTAAATGCCGGCATCAGATGCGCTTTTATAATAGCCGAGCATTATTACATCTGTCCAGACTATCACCTGCGCAAACAGGACATTAAGCATAAGGGGAAATGAATAGATGCTGACTTCCTTATTGACAGAAGCATCCTGTGATGATTTTCTGGATGGCAATATCTTCTTGATATAGAAATATGCTAGTATGAATGGCACGATTATTGCAAGCACATATGCAATAGAAGCTCCAATAATTCCGAAGCCAAGCGCCAGTAATACGACTGTTGCTAGTATTTTAACAACAGACTCAGAAATATTTTTTGCATAAACCCAGTAATCTATCCTTTCAAATGCACGGAGGGCAGCTAAGTAAATGCTTCCAAGAGCAAAAAACGGAAGGCTGACTGAAAATATCCTAATAATATTTGTGAGCTCACTGTTATTGAAGAATTTTACAGATATATACTCTGCAGCAAAAAACATTATCACAAATAATAAGCAGCTCAATACTGCAGAAATCCTGATGCAATACCTTATTATTCCGTTTACGACATTAAATTTCTTTAATTGCCTGTAATATGCAGCATACCTGAGGACTCCGTTATCCAAGCCAAGAAGTGGCACAAAACTCACAACGCCTATCACTGCAATCCCAAGAGAAAGCAATCCGTATGACTCAGTGCCTAAGTGCGCAGTTATCATCCTGTATAAATATGTAAGAAACTTAGAAATGACCATTCCGATCAGCACATAGGCAGCGCCTTTTGCAATCGTCCTATATCTTTCACTTTTTTCTTTTCTTTGCCCTTTTTTATCTATATTTCTGTATTTTGGCATGGATAACAAATATTAGCTGCGTTATATAAACCTTTCTTTGAGTATTCTCCACAAGATCAGAAAACCATCTTTTATCCTTATTTTTGAAACTCCACCAAATCTTTCTTTATAACTGATCGGAACTTCCTTGATAGGATAGCCTTTTTTCAAAGCCTTAATTGACAGCTCTGCTTCAAGGTCAAATCCATCTGCTTCCAGAATACCATTAAACTTTTTAACATTTATCAATTTCATCCCTGAATTTACATCTTTCAATCTGCCATTAAATAATAAATTTGTCAATAGGGTATGAAACCTGTTTGGCAGCCTGTGCAGAAATTTTACCTTATTGATATCTCTTATCCCTGCAACAAGATCATACTGTTTAGCATATTTCACTAATTTATGGATCTCTTCAGGAGGATATGATCCGTCACAGTCAACTCTTACTATATAATCATAGCCTTTGGCAGCTGCTACCTTTAGCGCATACTTTAGGCCGCATCCAAATCCTTTGCCTTCCCTCTGGTAAACACTAACACCAAGGCCCTCTGCAATTTCTTGTGTCCTGTCTTCTGATCGTTCATCAACAACATAAATCTCTTTATATCCGCTTTTTCTCAGCTTATCTATCATATAAGCTATGCTCTCTTCCTCGTTCTTTGCAACCAATGCAATTCCTAACTTAATATCTTTCATCTTTATTGAGCAAGGATATCACTTTATTTAACATACATCCTTTAGTGTAATGATTTAGGTGATATAGTTCTTGCTTTCCTCCAAAAGTTTTTTGTTATCATCTTAACTATAAATATACTTTAATCTGCTCAGTAGGTTACAGGCTCTCTCTTGCCTGAAGATACTGCTTTTGAAATCGCATCTAATATCCTTATCACATTTACTGCATCATCAACACCAGGCAAAGGCCAATGCGACTGAGCTCTTCCCAATAAATAGTCATCGATAATCTTAACTTCCAAAGCAACTGTAAATGTTTTACTATTTGGCAAATGAATAAATCTTTCTTTTTTCATGCCTTTCTTAAAAAGCATCAATTTATCTATCTTATTATGTGTAGCTAGTTGCCCTTTTTCCCCATATATTTTTAAGCTGGATCCATTAACAGGTTGAGCTGAGCTCGAATCTAAGCTGATATGGCATAGAATTCCAGAAGCAAACTTCAGTATTATC
Organism: Candidatus Woesearchaeota archaeon; assembly: GCA_016180275.1. Classification (GTDB taxonomy): domain Archaea; phylum Nanobdellota; class Nanobdellia; order Woesearchaeales; family UBA10200; genus UBA10200. Next base: position 11,954 of record JACPBN010000043.1, on the reverse strand, counting down.
TGGTATCTTTCATGGCAATCATATTCTGATCTTATTTTTTTTCCTGTGGATGCCTGGACACTCACTACTTTCTCTCCCATCACCCAATAAGCCAAGTCAATAGCATGTGATCCTCCTACATACAGAAAATCCTGTGTGTTTCTGCATCTTGTCCCTAGGCGGTACTGTGCCATGTCATGCAGGTACGTTGCCTCGATGCCTGTTATAGTTCCAAGCATGCCTTTTGAAACCAATCTCCGGGTATCTGAAAATGTAGGTGTAAGTCGGTAATTCTGGCCTACCACCAAAGTTGAATCATATCTATGTGCCAATTTCTGCAAATTTAAGGCTTCTCGAAGATTAGTGGTAAAGGATTTTTCACACAAAACAGCTTTTCCTTTCTTAATAGCCTTCTCGACAAATTCTGTGTGCTTGTCATCAGGCGTACATACATGAACCAAATTAGACCAGTTTATCGCATCTTCCAAATTCTCAAAGACAATAACCTCGGATTTTTCTTTCAAATGCTCAGTTGACTTAGGATCAATATCATATACTCCTGCCCTAATCCCTAATCTAAGCTGGGCCTCCAAATGCCTGTTTCCGGCAAGACCAAGCCCTATTACAAGCGGCTTGATAGATTTTAATTTTTTTAGCATCTTATCAAACTTCTGAATTTTTAATGATTGTAAAATCAGGCAATGGGATAACAAAATCTGATTTTAAGCCTCTTGCTTTTAATTGTTCCATGATAGGCTTTGCATAATGCCATGCCAATAATATCACAAAATCAGGCTGTTCATCAATCAATATCTGATTATTAACTATCGGGATGTGCTTGCCTGGCAAATACATATTTAGCTTTAAAGAGGCAGGCTGTTCAGCCAAATAAGGCACCAACTCTGAATCTACACCATAATAATTTAGCAGAGTTGAGCATCTGCCTGGGCAGGAATTCCCAACAATGTGCTTATTCGCTTTTTTTGTCTTAATCAAAAAATCCATAAATTCTAACCTGGCTTTTTTAACACGCATAGCAAATTTCCTGTATGTTTCAAGTTTTCCCAGGCCAAACTCTTCCTCTATTGCTAATAGTTTCTTAACTTCCAAGCTGACAGGCTTGCCTTTGCCTTTCGTTACGTAAACGCGGATATTTCCACCGTATCGGTCTCCTCTCGCTACATCTGTAACCGTAAAATCATACTGATTAAACAAAGCAATGAGCGATCTTAATGAATAAGTTCTCAAATGTTCATGATATATGGTGTCAAATTGACCTCCTTTAATCACATCTAAAAGATAATGGGTCTCATTAACAAATACTCCGTCATCTTTCAATAAATAATATGCGCCCATGATAAACTCTCCCAATCCCTGCATATGGGCAAATGTATTTGTGCTAATGATCAAAGATGCAGGCCCGTATTTTTCTCTGATCTCTTTAGCATTTTTTATGTCAAAAAATGCCTGTATGGTCTTGACTCCGTTTGCATTGGCAATCTTGGAGATGTTAGTTGGCTCTACACCAAGTGTCCCGATGTTCTCTTTCTGAAAACCTTTTAACAAAGTGCCATCATTTGAGCCTATATCTACTATCAAGTCTTTTGCTGTCAAATTATATTTTTTAACAAGAGATGACGCAATACTTTCCTGATATACTGCAAGCTCTTTCGTGATGCCGCTTCTATAAGGATAATCAGGATGGTAAACCTCATCTCCGGAAACTGCATAATCAATCTGGACACAGGTACATTCCTCACACCATATCATCCTTAATGGGTAGGTTTTTTCAGGCTCACTTAGCATCTTCTTTGTGAGTAAGCTGTCACAAAGCGGCTGGTGGCCTAAGTCAAGGATAGTATGGAGTTTTCTGGAATTACATACCTGACAGTAAGAAATATGTCCTGTTTTTATCAGATGATGTTCTGGATAAATCTGTTTCATATTCCTAGACCAATCTCTTTATAACTATTGACTGAAACCAATCTCAGTATACTAAATTAATGAGATATTGTACCTTATTTAAAACATTTTCTTTAATTATGCTGTACACCGGCTAATTTTATTCATATACATTTTATTATATTTGTTTAGCTTTTTCTGTAAAATAGTGCAAAGCTGCGGCGACTGCCGACGAACACTTGCAGGTATTATAGAAGAGTTGCTCCTCCTCTACAATTGTAATATAAATGTGATGATAGGAATGTATTGTGTGTTGTGTTATCTTATATGTAACTAAATTGCATTGCCCGTCGCAACATTAATTTGGTTACTGGAATTATGTTCGTCATATAATGGCAGTCGCCACAGCTTTTTAGGTTGGTGTTGCTAAACAAATACATTTTATTTAATTTTTCTAAAGAACAATCTATACCATTCCAATGTATTTCTTAAGCCTTCATCTATATCTATCTTAGATTTCCACCTTAATAGTCTTCTTGCCTTTTCACAGTTCAAGTACTGCTCTTTTATCTCATTTTTTGCTTCATTTAGTACCTTAGGCTTTAGTGAACTTCCTGAAATCTCTAATATTTTTTCAACAAGTTCCTTCACACTCAATGGCTTTTCCGGGCTGAAATTAAAAGCTTGCCCTCTCACTTCTTCCCTGTTTAGTTCTCTTGCAAGCGTCAAAAAGGCATTTACAGTATCTTCAACATAAAAATAATCACGTATATATGTGCCATCACTTCTTATAACAGGCACTTCATCTTGAAGAATTGATTTGATTATCCCAGGAATTATCCTGTTAAAATTCAAATCTCCGCCACCATATATATTTCCGCATCTTGCGATCCCTATCGGCAGCTTATATGTATGCGCATATGCCTGCGCTATCATGTCACAGCAGCTCTTAGAAACATCATATGGGTGCAAACCAGCCAAAGGGGAAGTATCTTCCCTGTAAGGCAATGCTTCCTGGTCTCCGTATGCCTTATCACTTGAGCTTATCACGATTCTTTTTATGAGCTTGCTGTTGCGCAAAGCTTCAAGCAGATTCCATGTTCCTCTTATGTTTGCTTCAAATGTAGGTAATGGGCTGCGGTTGCTTGTCTGCACAATTGCTTGCGCAGCCAAATGAAAACACGTATCGATTTCGTACTCATTAAGAGCTCGTTCAACTGTCCAGTAATCTTCCAGGCAGCCATGCACAACATTAACTTTCCTGATTGAACCAGAAAGCTCAAGCTCAGAATTAGGCACATGATCTCTCTTCAGGATCGTAATGTTTGCTTTCTCATCAAGAAGTTTTTTTACAAGCCAACTTCCAAGTATTCCAGTTGCTCCTGTCACAAAAACATTCTTGTCTTTCCAGTAATCAGCAGAAGTTTTTTGCATCTTTATCACCATATCTTCCACGGGGCATCTTGTTTCTGCCAAAGCTCATTCAACAGCTCTGTCTGCTGTATCGTATCCATGCATTGCCAGAATCCATCATGCCTGTATGCAACAAACTGTTTATCTTTTGCAAGCCTTTGCAACGGCTCTGCTTCAAGCATGCAATTTTTCTCTTCGCTCAGATAATCAAATATCTTGTTTCTGAATACAAAAAATCCGCCGTCTATCCTACCGTCATGAACAAGATTTTTCTTTGTGAAATCTGTTATGAGATCCTCTTTTATGTTGAGCACACCAAATCTTGCCAATGGTCTGACTGCAGTCACTGTTCCAATCTTGCCATGGCTTTTGTGAAATTCCAAAAGCTTTTTTATATCAATATCTGCTACACCATCGCCATACGTAAGAAAGAAATTATCCTCATTTATATATCTCTGGATCTTCTTTATTCTTGCGCCTGTGTTTGTATCAAGGCCTGTTTCTGCGAATGTAATGTTCCAGTCTTCCATATCTTTATGGTTATAAAATTTCAGTTTCTTTGTTTTTGTATTAAATGCAAAGTCTGTATTAAATGTCTCCAATTCAAGAAAGAATTTTTTGATCATATTGCCTTTGTAGCCCAAGCATAATACAAAATCATCAATGCCATAATGTGCATAAGTCTTCATTATATGCCATAAGATTGGCATATTGCCTATCTCCACCAATGGCTTTGGTTTGAATTCAGTCTCTTCTCTAAGTCTCGTGCCACGGCCACCGCATAATATAACTGCTTTCATGCTACCCCTCTAATACAAAATGTTATTAACTTAATCTTATCTAACCTATCTATTATAACTTATATAACTTATCATCAGCCATATTTAAATCTTTTTGCTGATTTCATACATCTCTATATCCTCTGCCCTGCTCATGCCGGCATAATTCATGAACACAGCCCCCCAGTCGTATTGGTTTCTTATAAGACTTTTCTTTATCAATCCTACACTCTTCACTGAAAAATCCTTTTCCAACATCGGCACTAAAGGCTTGATGTACCTGTCAGATGAAGTGAATACGCGTCTGCCATATTCTAATGCAGCAATTATCTCATTCTTTAGCAGCTTGTAATCACTTCTTTCTTTAGGTTCCCATTCATAAAGGACCGGCTTGTACCACTTAATATTGCGCGGATATCCATAATAAACATCATATGGATATTCTTGGCCGCTGATTATCATGGAATTATCTGCTGTATTTTCTTTGTACCAGATTCCAATAGCTTTTTGGTAATTAACTTTATCATTTACAAGATTCAGCACAGGGTACGAGTGCATTATCAGGATTATGATAAGCATAGATATTGCCAGAATCGAAGCTTTATCCCTATTCCCATACTTTGCAGGCTTTAACTGATATTTCTGATATCTGAAATATATATAAAAGGCAGCCAAAATAACTGATGCAAATACCATAAACTTAACATCAACAAATTCCAGTGTCATCATCCCTCTTAACCCTGAGCCATAATATACTTCTGAAATATCCAGATAGTTCAGGAATATGTCAATAATGCCTGCAAAGAGCATAAAGACTAGCATTCTTTCGTTTACTCTTTCTGCAAGGCAATATCCTGCAAATACAGCAAATACCGGGGCAAATGCAATGGTATATCTTGAAATTGGCCTGAATATCCCAAGATAATAAACTAAAAATACAGCCAGCCAAACAACCAATGATAGGAAATAGGCATGGCCATTCAGCTTATAGCTTATATCTGGCAGGCATTTAGTGGTTTTTTTATCAGCTTTATATCCCAAGTTATCTGGCTTATTGCTAACTTTTTTGTTATATCTCTTTTCTGAGCAAGTAATCTCCTTAAAATAATAATATCCTCCCATAATTGCCATGCCGGCCAATGCTAATGTAAAGCTATTTAAGATATAATATCCCATCCCCAGCAGGTTGAATCTGTCAAATAAAAGCATAGCAGTAAATGAAACATTTGGAGGAGAAGTGAAAAAATATCTCAATGCAAGATCCTTATTTCTAAGCATTTCTATCAGTATGTAAATAGCCAACGGCAAAAATATCGTTAAAGTAATGGTACAGACTAGAATAACATCATTTATTGGATTGTTATTTGAGGTAATGCTCTTCCGGTTAATCTTACCTGTAAATTCATGTGTAATGTAATGTCCTTTATCGTAACGAGGATGCCGTTGGTAATATCTTGTGTAAAAGTGAGCACCATATACAATCACGTAAACGGAAATTATAAAAATATTTGCAAACCTTACCAGTAATCCAAAACCAGTAAGCAAGCAAGAGATTAAAAGCCACTTATAATCATTCGTGTTATACCATCTGAACAAAAATGCGATTCCTGCAATCAAAAAAAACATTGCAGGAATGTCACTCAAGGCTTCCTCACTAAACCACCATGTTATCGGAATAAATGCAAAGATTAAAGCAGAAATTATGCATGCTCTTCTATTAAATCCAATATTCTTACACAAATAATAAAGCATCACTATGCTCAAGCTTCCAAATATCACTGAAACAAGAGTTAAAGCAAACTCTATATCGATGTTTCCTGTTATCCAATAATGCAAATAGGCAAATCCGGCACCAAAGCCTATGTACAAAGGCTTGTTATGGCTCATGCTTGCAGGATCATAATTGCCACCATATATCAATTCTCTAATCTTTGTCATATATTCTGCAGAGTCCCAGAAATTAGGCGAAGTGCTTATGAATAGCATTCTTGAAACTAAAGCTATTATGAATAAACACAATATTATCTGCCATTCTTTAAGAATTATTTTTCTCATCATCTGATGTAGAATATCTCCTATGATAAAATATCAGTTCTTTAAACTAATGTAACAGCAGTCAAGTTAGCCTGGTCATAAGTTCTTAGCATATACTCAGGCTTAAACTTAATATCTTCAGGATAATTAATCTCCCATATCTTTAATGGTCCTATCATTCTCCCGGCATAAATCGCTAGAGGCATGCCTTTGTCCTCATCACTATATGCCAATTTATAGGCGCTAGTGTCATAATCAGGATTCTTCTGGTTAAAAAGGAAAAGCTGTGTCCAGATTGCCCTAAATCCGCGCTCTGAAACCATCAGGCCTGCGCCGATCGGATTTTCTATCTGGCCGTTTCCATTTATGATGGGAAGGATTCTAAAGCATCCTTTATAACCCGGCTTGCCTGTTTTGTCAAATTTGAACATTTGATTATTTATGAAAATGCATTCCAATGGCACTTTTTCCTGCAAGCCCCCATAAACCATTATAACTTCAGGCTGATCCAATCTTTCAACATCTTTTGTTTCATTGCCTAAAGCGACTTTTTCCCTTATAACTTTTAACAAAACTGCACCTATGCCAGCAGCCCTTCCAGGAAATAATTTTCCGTTATAATTAAAATCTTCATCTAATACCTGACCGCCCTGATAAAAATAAGTAACACCGTTTCTTGTCTCCTGTGTTTGTTTTGGCTCAAGAGAAAATGTGTTTATCCAGCTGTATCTTTCATAATTAACTCCCCCGCCTATGCTGGAAAATGCCGTATATTTTCCAATCTCATCGCTGATTATCAAAAAGTGCGAAACGTTATGGGCATATAAGAATTCCAATGCTTCTGTCTGATTAGCTCCTGCAAGCGCAAACCTGCCCATATAATAATTCCATAATCCTATATTATTGCCTCCATCTGTTACAGTTGCTCTCTCCCCTCCTGTCTGGACCCAGTAGCCATAATCCCACCAGTGGCCAAATACTGCATCTAAAGGTGTATTCTCCCTAACCCATTTCATAGCCAGCTGCCATTGCCTATCGTATGGAGTTCCTGTGTATTTCCCCTGTGAGCTTGATGAAAGATAATAATTATATACTATGCCTTGATTTTCCAATAAGCCTCCTACTGTAACTATGGGCTTAACAATCTTTAAGGCCCCATTGTTAAATAGGCTTCCAAGTGCAATCGGGCTGAACAACAGCAAGATCAAAAATACAAATCCTGCCAACTTGATGTATTTCTGCTTAATGCTTGAGAAAATCTGCCAGGATATCACAAAGAAAAATGCTACCATTATGGCAGTAACTGGTGAAAACACGAATACATTCCTTATGGCACCTCTAGCAGCAATAATCATTATTAAAAACCATATAAACATTAAAATATATTTCTTATCCAGCTTGCATATAATCTCATTAAATAAGCTTTTATCTTGCCTATCACTATAGTAGGTAATCAGGTAAAATAATGCCATGCCTGCACCAAATACAATCAATGATCCAATGTAAAATACCAATGCTATCTGTGAAGTTCCATTGAAATTTAGGGATCCTGAGCTATATCTTGAAAACGTGAAGCTGAATATAAACAATGCGTAGAACAAAGTTAAACTCCAGACATTTATAAATGGAAATCTTAACCTTTTCAAAGAATTTTTTATTGGAAGAATCATCTCATAAAATAATAGTATCGAGCCGAACATAAAGATATATACATAGCTCTTTCCAAACTGGCCAAACCAATCTGTGATATATGGCTGATTCTGCTCTGCGACTGTCAGATGCCATCTTGACCTGCCCCATGGCCTTACAAGATTAATATATAAGTCATCAATCTTATTAACTATAAACGAAGGGCCTTCTATGGCTACTAATATAAAAATCCCTAATATGACCACTATCAACAATGTGATCATGCCAGATGGCAAATTTATCCTCTCAACTATCTTATCAATCCTTAATACCTTTTTGACGTTAAGTCTGTGCTCTAAGAAGATAAGATAATGTGCCATCGAGAGAACAAATCCAAATGTGGCTACCAATGTTGTGAATGAGCCCAATAAAAATTCTATATTTAGGAATCCTATCGCTATCTGACCGCCTGCCCAAGTTAGGAACCATGCCATGTATACATAAGCATCGCTTTTCTTCAATATGTTTAAAATTACTTCTATTGTTACAGCTGCGCCAAATATCAGATAAAGGAAATTTCCTCCGCCAGGCCATGTTGCAAACATGCCTAATGTCGCTAAGCCTGACAAAATTCCCAGAAGCACATTATATGCTGAACGTTTTGCCTGCCAGGCAGCGATATATAAGTAAATAACCATCATAAAAAACATCATGCCTGTGGCATCGTGGTCAGCTACTCCTCCCATTGTCCTGAACAAATATGCCGGCATAAAAGCCAGGATTGTTGTTGCAAGCAATGCAATGCCATGGCCAAACAGCCTTTTGACCAATAAAAAGAAAAATATGCACATAAGAGCAAATACGATTGTTGTATGAATGACATTCAGATAATCAAACGTGAATTCTTTGTTGAATATCTTAAAAACATAATTCAACAATGCCCATGCATATAAAACTGAACATGAAGCTAAAATCGCTTTCTTAATTCCAAAAAATCTTTTTACTCCAAAAAATACTAAAATTGCCGCAACTAAAAATATCAAAAATGGCAAGAAAGCATTTGTATAATTAAAAGTTGCCAATTGCCCAATAAATTTCAGAGTCTTGTACAATATGACCTGAAAATAAGGAAAGCCATTTTCAATAGCTAGCTGTGCGGGATCAGGATGGCCTAATGGCGCATACCTGAATATATCCTGTGCCATGGCTTTTCCATGCTCAAGGATGTAATTCGCATATCTGGAAAATAAGAACGCATCCAGGTCAGCTGCTACATACTTGCCTGTCGTCACATCTACGAGTATCGGAAGATTCTGCAATCTCAGTGATGTGGCTAACCATATGACAATTGCAAGAACCAGATAAACAGCGTAATCTCTCTTTTCTTTCAGAAAATTTAACAGGCCTTCTCTTTTTCTGTCCAAATCTTTCTCTTCTGCAGAATCAGCATCAAATGTTTCACTTTGGGCAGCATGGTGCTTATCCTTGCCAGAAGCAAACAATCCTTTTGCAAATTTAACTACGGAATCCTTGAATTCCTTCAAATCAATCTCATCGCTTTCTTCTTTCTGTGAAGCAGGTGCAGTACGGTGGTTGTTATGCTCTAGGTTATCTTCCATATTTTCACTCTTAAATTCACAACTCAATCTTTAGCTAGTTAACAATACCAAGTATTTTATATATTATCTTCTCGGTAATCATTTCTAGATCAGTATTTGTGCTTATAGTCTTGTTTGTATCTTCATCATATCCTGTTTTAAATTCAAAAACAAGGCATTGAAAATCCTTATAACTCTTAGTTTCATTTCCTGTTCTGAAGATGATTGCTTGAGCGCTAGTCTCATCGCATTTTATTATTGGCTTTTCTTCTGGGCAACCATTTTCTTGCAGACATGCATCTACAACCCTCATCTTTGTAAAATAATATAATATTGACTTCATTCTAGTAAACTGGTATTGCGAATTTAATTGTTCATCATCTTCTGCAACTAAGTAAATCTTTTCAGCATCTTTGTTTATTGCAGCAGGCAATGTTATGTTTTCCAGATCAAATGGGAGATAAGCAAAAGACATAGGCTGCGAACCTAGCCATACTGTCCAACCTTGCTGGGTTCTTACAAAATCAAATCCATTATACTTTGCTTTAACTGTTCTTTCACCGAAAGGAGTAGCAAATAAAGCTAGTACACTGCCAACCATTAATACAACAATAAACACACCAATAATAATTGTGTTTCTTTTGGCTTTATCTATCCTCTTATTCATGTTATTAAATAACCTCTTATTAATATTATTAAAAGACCTTCCTCTTTGGAAGAAAAATAATAATTCGCTTTATAAATGTTTTTGTTGTGGAGTTTTCTTCCGAAATAAAAAAGAAGGTTAAATAAGTTTTATCTGTAGCTTTTTTGCCTTTTAGCTCTTGCTCTCGAATCGTTTGGCTTTCTAGTTTCTTTTCTTCTGACATCTGCGACTAATAAGTGCCTGTCATATTGCAAAAATGGCTTTTCAAGCTTTTTGTTCATCTCGACCAGGCATTTTGATAATGCTAATCTAGCTGCTTCTGTCTGGCCAATTATACCGCCACCAGATACATTAATATCGACATCAACTTGGTTAGCTAAATCGCCTGCGAGTATCAATGGCTCTTGTAACTTTAATTTTGCCATGGATGGCTGATATGCATTTAACAATACCTCATTAACTCTTACTCTGCCTGTGCCTGGTCTTAAAGTAGCCCTAGCAACTGCTCTTTTTCTTTTTCCTGAAAAATGAATTAGTTTAGTCATTTTAAGCTTCTCCCTAACTGATTACAGATCTCTCCAACACTTATTTTATAGAGGATTGGTAATTTTTCTGCATTTGCTACTTGAATTGTCTGAGTAGTTGTGTTCTTAAATTGATCCGGCAGCCCAATATAACACATTATTTTTTTGTATGCATCTAGGCCGCGCTTTGTCCTGTAAGGCAACATATCCCTAATTGTTCTTTTTACAAATTTATCTGGCATTGAGTAAAAGAAAGGGCCATGCTTGTATGTACCGCGCTCCTTTTTATGCCTGTAATGCGCTAATACCATATTACGCCTGCCGCTTATTAAAGCATTTTCACAATTGATTATATCTATTTTCTCACCTGATAATGCTTTCTTAGCAACTACAGTCGACATTCTTCCCAACAAAAGATTTGATGCGTCTATTATCATAGTTTCACTCATTAAGGTTTTACTTGTTTTTAGCTTAGCCAATTATTCTAACATTTTCTGCTTTTGGATTTTTTACCATAAGCTCTTGAATAGTAATAGCCTTGCCTGCTTTATTTATTTTATCAAATGCTTGTTTTGAAAATGAATATGCAGCGACTGTTATTTTTTTAGTTATCTCGCCTGAGCCAAGAACCTTGCCAGGAACTAATGCTGTTTCATTGTCATTGGCATATAAAGATAGCTTGTATAAGTTAACTATCCTGCTTTTCCTGGTAGGACTACTGAGATCTTCTGCTACAGCTCTCCAGGTATTTACTTTTTCTTCATAGGATTTTTTCTTTAGCTCCTGTATAAGTTTCAGTAAATGCTCGTTGGTTTTAGTATTTATTGCCATTTTATTTTGAATTTTTGTGATTTGTTATAATTATTATCGATTTAGTTTGATTAGTTTATTCGTATTTTCAAAATAATAAATGCGGGGAGCATGATTTGAACACGCGCACCCACTAAGGGACTACCATTTTGCTAGCTTTTGTTAAGCTGCCTCAAGGTAGCGCATTTGACCAGGCTCTGCCATCCCCGCATATGATTAGGATAGCTAATCAAGCTTAAGGTCTTTGAGCTTCTCAACAAAAACATCTGATTTTTGCTGAAGGATACTGCATGCCTCTTTGACCATTTCTTTTGTAGTCAGCTGTCCAAATGCTTCAACAGTAAATATATACGAATTTTCTTCATATTCTATTTTAACAATATTAGGGTTAACATCTTTACATGCATCAGCTAAGTCATTGTCAAGTATGAGGTTTTTGTCAATTTTGCCAGATTTGTCAAATACCTGCGGAGGAAATTTTGATTTGAATTGATCAAAATCTTTTGTGTCATTATTAATTATAATCTTTGGTTTAAACGTGTAATAAACTAAACCTGGGCTCCATTTAATATGTTCCTTGCCTTTGCCTAAAATAGCAGTAGCTTCTAATTCAAGTTCCTGGCCTTTAGATAGTTTTACA
>JACPBN010000042.1 GCA_016180275.1 Candidatus Woesearchaeota archaeon | reverse complement strand
GGCAAATTCAAGCCATTGTCTACTAAAGAAGCTGCTAAGCTGATTGCTGAATTCAAAAAATACGTTCCTGAATACTGCAGGATAATGAGAGTCCAGAGAGATATTCCCACAAACGTAACAAGCGCAGGCGTTGACAAGACAAATCTGAGGCAGTATGTTGAGGAAGTTGTAAAAAAGAAAAAGATAAAGTGCAGATGTATAAGGTGCAGGGAAATTGGAAGATTTTTTGAAAAGCTCGGGTATGAGGAAAACAAGCTGAATCCAGAAACTTTTGAAAAGATAGTCTCTAGTGTGATACTTGCATCTAAGGCAAATAAAGCTGTGCCTAAGAGTGATAAAGAGAAGGCTAACGACAAAAGATATAAGAAATCCAAGAATCCTGCATTGTTCTATAAGCAGCTGCTCAAGAAAACATTGCGCCATGAAAGAAATATCAAGCCAATTAAGCCAGGCGTCCTTAAGCATAAACTAATGAAAAATATACAAATCGTTGCTAGGCATTATCATGCATCTAATGGCAATGAATTCTTTATCTCAGCCGAATGGAATGATTACATACTAGGTTTTTGCAGATTGAGATTTCCAAGCCAGTTTTTGCGGGCTGAAATTACTGAGGAAAGTGCATTGATTAGAGAGCTGCATATTTATGGGCAGAGTGTGCCAATAGGCGCGGAAACAATTGAGGGAGCTTTTCAGCATTTGGGCATAGGCAAACAGCTGCTTGAGACAGCGGAAAATATTGCAAAAACATATCACAAAAAAAAGCTTGTTGTTATTTCTGGCGTTGGTGTCAGGAAATATTATAAAAAGTTGGGTTATTGGAAGGAAGGTGTGTATATGGTGAAGAAGATTTAATCATTCAATACAACATCTGTGAGCAATCAAACTGTGCTTTTTTGACTGATTTCGGATTTACCATTAACTTATACATTATCTCTTGTAATTTTATATTATCAGGAATTCCATGGTTGTCAGTAATGAAGATGTAATTTATTGGTAATTTTCTCTCTACATCATTGGCTAGTTCTTTATTAGGTGTCAGTAAAATAGCTGTTATTCCATTTGAAGCTTGCTGTGATTTTAATAACTTATATCTGTCCATCATGCGGTTCGTATCCCCATTTTGACAATAACCGTCTAATATAACAAGATCATAGCCACTCAATCTTTCAGCACTTAATTTTCTAAATTCTTCTAAAGTAATTTTCTCTATTGTTAATGACATCCTATAAATATCAATATCCCAATTAAGACCTTTTTTTATCTCTGCAGCAATCTCCTTAGTCCTGTCTTCATTTGTCCCTATATATAGTATTCTTTTTTCAATGTCAACAGGATAATTGCCTTTTAATGCCTTTATCCTATCCTCACGAGGAAAGAATTGTGGATCAGCTCTTAGGAATAATTTTAAGTTTTTGAAATATCTAAAAACTTCTTGTCCTGCTTCAGTTAAAGCAATTGATGGTCTTTCTATCTTCCTTATATGCATACCGTGCCTTTTAGATTCTCCAAATTCAGCATCAGGTTTTTTATTATACATTGCTAAAACCCCGCATTCTTCTAAGGCAAGTAGTTGTTTATTTAATGATGGTCGAGAGACATCATGTCCTTTTAACATATCTACAACAAAACCTATCTCTACAACAACATCTCTTTCAAGCCTATTCATACCTGCGTAAAAAACCTCTGCCAACCATATTAATTCTAAGGGATTTATATATCTGCCAAGTATATAGGGTATAGATCTTTTTAATCTATCATGACCATCTGCATTCATAAGACTATTGGTTATATCATATGCAATATTTACAGCAGGAGCCAGATCATCATATCCATTGCCGTTTAATCCATAACCAGTTCTCTTTTTTCTACGGTTATCATCTGGCTCAAGAACTTTTGCATCAAGAAATGGAGCTAATGCACCTTTAAGATGAGACCTGAAATTTTCTTTAGAGAATCCGTTTCCGGATATCTCAGCTGCCTCAGTTAATCTTTCTAAATCCAACTCTCCCTGAAATTCAGACCGTCTTAGGAGGGATACAATAAATGCTCTTACTTCATAAGACATTGCAGTAATAACACTGTTTAAATATTTTTCATCAAGAGGTCTTAGCATTATTTCTGGCATAAATACAGGTTTTTAGGCTCTATTTAAAAATGTTATGGCAAAAAGTATGTTGCATAGCAGCTGCCGTCAATTTAGTTGGCACAAATCCAGTAACAAAGAGCAACACGCAATGCTTTTCTATTCTCACATTCGTCTAGTGCGGCTTTATGCCGCACACTTTTATCAAATTTTCGTAAAATTTGGGAGGAGCAACTCTTCGATAATCAATGCCAGTGCCAACTGCGGCAGCTGCTTAGTAAATTTTTACTATGCACATACGGCAAAAATTTTGTTTAGCGCCTATAATCAGAAATTAGCATAACGTTATACTATTGCATTATGTAACCATATGACATATTTGTCGCAGTTTTGATGACTTCAAGTTAAACATATATTAAAATACTCTCTGTTTTTACTTAGATGTAATGTACCAATTGTCCCAATCTGCTCAAACTGCTTTAGTGCAGAATCCTGCAACAAATGAGATAGCTAATGCTATAATAACCGCAAAAAACAATACTGCCCTATTTGCTAAGCGCACCCGAACAAGAATTCTAAAACTCGAGGAAAAAATCGAAAGAATAAAGATCCATAAAGTTCATTCAATAATAAATACGCCTCATTCTGATGGCTCAATTACCAATGAAGAAAAGTTTCATGAAGAAGTTAATATCGAGAGAAGAGTTAAGGAAACACTGGTTGCATTAGTTGATGAAAAATATTTGGCAGGATTTCCTCGGGGCTTTGTGGCAGCAGATAGTAAGTATATTGCTGATAATAGTAATGCAGCTAAAAATATATCTGATAGGGCTGATGATGGTGCAGCTAATTCCTATTCTCCTGTCATTGACGCAGAATTTACTGATTCTTCTGGAAATCACTCAGGAAAAAGTAATCTGCTGGCAAAAAACAACATAACAAATTACGCTCCGTTGCTCTCATACACTTTATTAACTCCTTCTGGGCAGAAAGTTACTTATGAATTATTAGAGAATTCTTTTGCACCCCAATCTTCTGACTATGAACAAAGACGAGACCAAGCACTCCAAGACTTTACTAACCTGGTGCCAGATAAGATTATAGATATCCAACCGCTTCCGATAGGATTATATGGATTCACTTACCTAAACACTAACTACATGGCGATAACAGACCAAATCTCATTCCACAAGCAAAGAGAGACAATGGTGCATGAAGCTATCCACACACAGGATGAATATGAGACAAGGCAGATAACTGCATGGATGCTGAGCAAAGATAGCAAATATGCTGTGAGGATTAATGTCAAGCAAGATGCAGATAAGAAGTAATCTCTAGTTCAATAATTTCTTATAACCTTTTAGGTTTTTTATGTTATAAAGTTTTATGATTTTCTCTCTGCCATCTTTAGTCTTCTTAAGGCGTTCAATAAAATTAGCATGCATATCATACTGCGCATTAATAAACTCATTTAATGCAGGCTTCCATTCACTTGGAGGATTATTCTTTACAAAATTAGCCCAGCTTTCTACAAATTCCATGTGTGTTTTGTCTCTCATTTTTATTTATAACCTTATCTTCTTAATAAGCTTTTTGAATCTTTGTATTTCGCTTTCATTTATCTCATCTTTATAAACTATTCTCAGATGATTAGCATCCTCTATGTCTTTATCTGACTTAAGATATTCTTCCTTAAAGGCAATATTGATTTCAACAGAAGAAAACCATAGGCTCATCCCAGTCAATTTTAATTTTTTCCTAGTCCTAAACTGCTCATCATCAATTATATCTTTAACAAATTTTAATTCCATTTCAGGGATTGGCTTATCCTTCCATGTATATCTGACAGATGCCTTATCAGTAAGATACTCGTAAATACTTTCAGGTTCATCGCTTTGCATACATACAAAGTCATGCTTAACCAATTCTTCATGCAATTTTTTGAATTTGTTAAAATCAAGTTTTTTAATTATAATGTCTATATCTTCTGTACCTCTAACTCTGCCAGAAGCAATTGCTACAAAACCAGAGACAATTATATATTCTACATGTTTCTCAAGAATGTTGCAAAATTCTGTTGCAAAACGCTCTAGCAGGTTTAAATCTGATATTGATCTTTCCATAGAAATTTGTAAGTTGTAATTCTTTATATAATTTGCTCTTTTTTATTTTCTTACTCCAATGGCACCTGTGAAAACAATGTCCAGTCATTGCTAGGCGCATACCCGCCAAATATGTAATATGGCGGCCTATTTTGTCCAAAATATGAAAATTGTACGTCGTCCCATCTTGCTGCACCGCCTCTTCCGACACCTGTAGGCCCTTGCAGGCTATAAATTGGGCTGCCAAGAGCTTTCCAAACTTCAGTCAATATTCTGCCTTGTGAAATTGTCTCTTCTCCCCATCCTTCGCTTGTTATTGTAATATCATAGCCTTTTTTCTTTAGATAAGTCGCAGCATCTATAACTGGCCATTCTCCTTGGCCGCCAGGTAAATGATGATGTCCAGAACCCATTGAATCAACTAAATGCACATGGCCGATTATCTTATTTTTTTCCATCTTTTCAACTTGTTCCATATACCATTCTCTGAATCTGCCATCTGTCTCTTGCTTTGTTTCTATTCTCCCTTCACCCTGCACATAGATTGGCTGGAAATGCTGTCTCCACATAGAAAGATGTTGAGTATCAAAAGTTGCTCTTATATGTTCTGCTGCTTCTTTTGTAGCTTGTTCCTTTGTCATGCCTGGCTGAAACCACGGATTTGTCTCTTGTTTCATTCTACCAACTATTTGATTAGATCGTTCATCTATTTGGTATTTTTCATGCTCCTCTTTGCCAAAACTTTGTCCATACTTTTGCTTAAATTCTTCGGAGGCTGCATTTTTTGCCTCATCTAATGTATATCGTTTACCGTGTGGGTTATCTATCTTTGGAGAAGTTAAGAACTGAACCATCTTACTTCTTGCGTCTTGCACTAATTCTATCAGCTCTTCTGGATGGCTTCCATAACCCATTTCAGGAAATATATTCTCAGGCGCAACAAAAATTGGTCTTGTAATTTCCTGGCGCTCACTTTGCTGCATTGCATGAATAGCAACTTCTGCATATGACTTCATACTTTGATCTTTTGCATATCTGCTTATTGGCTCTATATTTCTTAGATTGTCAAGCTGAGAATCTGCCTGTGCATCTGCTGCTGCAGAAGCTTCTCTTGTATATTTCATCTCAAGCTCCAGCTCTCTGATAGATTTCTGCAGCAAATCTGTTGGCTTTTTAAATTCAGAGGGTATAAACCTAGGGTCACCAAATCTTCTTGAATGGTCCTCTTTAGCAATTTTCCATACGTCCTCTTCAGGCATTTTACTCTCGAGCTCTTTATAGAATTCTAATGCTTCCTGTAATTTTTTCCATGCATCGCGTTCTTCTTCATAATATCTGCCATGGAATAATGAACTTCCTCTTTGCTGTAATATTTGTGTCTGAAGCTGGGTTCTAAAAAATTCCTCTTCAGGAGTTCTCTCATATAGTTTGCGGTCCGATATATCATTTTTATGCCTGTTATTATATTTTTCTGCTCTCTCCTGAAAATCTTTCCAGGTTAATTCACGTGATTCAAATCGTGTGCCATCAGGATTATATTTTGGGACACGCTGGAATAGGTCATTTTCATCTTCAGGGTCAAGCCATTTGCCGTTTCTGTCCAGCAAATCACCCTGCTCTATATAGCCATTGTTTGTTCTTTTATATTTCCTATCATCCCACTCACCTATGTATTTTGAAAAATTAATTCCTGTATCTTTATCCTCTTCTCCTGCTGTTAAAAATATAGGCTCACGAACTGTCTGATTTTTTCTAACATCACCAATAACTCTTCCATTTCTTTTGTCTACCATGTATAAGACTGCTCTTTCTGGCTCTTCCTTGTATGATAGAAACTTGTATCTTTCTTTACCTGACTGGTCATATTCTTTTGCCCATTTCTGCTCAGATAATGGCCTATGGTATTCGCCTGTATGCACTACAACTGCTCCGCCTTGGGCAACATCTGCAGAAAAATCTATGGCTTTTTTTATTTCTTCAATTGCTGCTTTTCTATGTTCATCGCTAAAATCTCCTGCTCCTCCCTGCCTTGGCACAAACCCTGAAAGATTTCCTATTTGTGTAGGGGCATGCACTGCCTGAAATTCAATTTGGTTAGCTCTTGCAATTTCTCTTAATTCTTCTCTGGAAGCTTTGCCATAACTTTCTGCGCCAACAGGCTCTGCTCCGCCGCCCATTTGGGTTTGTAATTCAATTTTGCGCGCACCAATCCTGATTGCTGCGTTTATGCTCTGCCTAAACATACCAAATCTGTTGCCTTCTGTAACACTCTGCCCGACATCTGCAATTGTGATTGGATTTGGCTCAGAATTAATTGGCTGCTCAATAGCCATTTGTGGAGCGCTATCCAAATCAACAGAGCTATTGCCGGACGTAGAATAATCTCTGTCCATAGGGTGGTAATTACTTTCGCTGAATACTACCATGACAACACCTTTTTTATATCTATTATGTTATATGGATATTTAAATCCTGCTATCCTGATTTAATCTATTTGCTTATGCAGCAATCACTTCTATTAATATCTTGTTCTTGCCTTCAGGCCTTACAGACACTTCTCTGCCTTTTTTCAGTTCACAAAATTTTGCTATCTTAGTGCTTATTTTGACATCTAATGCATTTCCAACTCTGCCTATCTTTGTTTTTGCTTCTAATCCCCAAAGGCCTCTTTGTTTTGCAATCTTATCCATCTGGCCGGAAACTTCTTCACCAAATACTTTATCTCCGCATTTATTGCAGACTTTAGCTTTAAATTTACCTAAGCTAATTCCATATACTGAAAAATCAGCCATCTTGTAAGAATATCTTCCGTTACATTCCCAACATTGCATTTCATCTTCAGCCATTTGCATTCACCTTCAATAAGCTATTAAATCTACTATATTCCGTGACGATAATTTTTATTCAATATAAACTGTTTTTATTCTGTACATCTCTCCTCTTTTTTTGTATGCAACTCTTAGATACGAGTATTTTGCCAAAAATCCATCTGTCTGCTGAAATTTTGCGCCTTGCTTTATTGTTTTGATTATCTGCTTTGCAGTAATGCCGTAGATCAGCATCTTTTCTTTTGCATGCTCTGTAATGTCTAAGATCATTATTTTACCTAGTTATTCTGTGTTATAACATGTTATTCTTTTTATCTATATTAATCTTTCTGTTTTTTAAGTGAAAAAACCAGAATTTACCTTTCATAATCTCTCATTAACTTATTAATTATATTTGATCCGGCATCAACTTCTTTCATAATATATTCGCTTGGATTATATTCGCCTGCGCGGATAGCATCTGCCTTTTCATCCATTGCCTTGTTTAATGAGTATAGCTGCTCTCTTTCAGCACCTGTTAATATCCCTGTTGTTTTGTAGTTTTCCTGTATGCTTTTGATTGTATTGTATAATTGGGGCGTTGGGACCATGCTAAGCTCTTTAACATACTGGTCACGTTCCATTGCAGCACGCTGGTCTGCGCTTAACTGCGGAGCATCTCTTCTCAAGGTCTCTTCAAGAGGCAATTCTTCAAGCTGTTGGCCTGCTGTAGCTGTTCCGGTAGTTCTCTTATCATCAGAAGCAGTAATCTTTTCGTTAGTAAACCTTTTCATGCGAAACATTTCTCTGTCTGTCTCGCCCAATAAATTTTCAAAGGTGTCAGACTTTAACTGCGGAATTGGAAGCTGCTCTCTTTCTCTCTCTCTCTGTTTAATCTCTTCCTCTGTCAATGACATCAAACCCTGAGCTTCCTCTATCTCTTTCTTTCTTCTTTCTTGTATTTCTTTTAATCTCTTTATTCTTTCATCTGGTGATAAGTTCTTTAAGTCTTCTAGTTCTTGTTCCATATGGATTTTTACCTCTATTGCCTGTCTATCTGCAATAATTACCTCTATGAATCATACTATTAGTTAGGAATACTAATTAATTACAGATAAATGCAGCAGTGTATAAAAAGTTTGGTGTGAGAGATTGGTTGTTGGTATTTGTTTAGCTTAACTTTAACTAAATAGAAAAAGTGGCGGCTGCCGACGAACACCGGCTTAGATTGCCAAAGAGTTGCTCCTCCCAAATTTTACGAAAATTTGATAAAAGTGTGCGACATAAAGTCGCACTAACGGCTTATTCATTAGCTTGCATTGCCCGTCGCAACATTGGTATGATTATCCTAGAATTATGTTCGTCAAAAATTGGCAGTCGCCACTGCTTTTGATGTTGCTAAACAAATCATTTTTTCCCTAATTCCAATGCAGCATCTTATGCTCTCTTTTGAAATTTTTATATACTTCAAATGCACACCATTTAACCCTGTCTGCTGCAATCTTCTTTTCTTTTTCTGATATATGCTCTTCATCACCTGAATCATGGCCTCCGTCATGCCCATGTTCGCCTTTGCCGTGCTCATGTCCTCCTCTGAATGATTTAATTAAGTCAATAAATCCCGTGAATGGCGCTGTTAATGGATCTAAAAAGTTAGGCGCATACTCTTTATGTTGTTCATGTTCACCAATTTTTTTCTCTACATTGCCTTTTGCCTCATTTAAGTATCTTATTAACTCATCTCCCAATGCTTCCATTGCAGCTTTTACGCTGCCAGAAATAGTTTCCATTAACTCAAGATCTTCATCATCTTTTAGTTTTATGTAATTATCTATCTGCTTTTTAGTCCATACATAGCTTCTTATATCAAGCTGCATTTTGCCAATATGTATTGGGCCGCGATTATAGCCTTCCTGCTGATAACTCATTCCAGGGCGTGTCCTGAATAAGAAATGTGCAAGTATGCATGCGTACATCTGCTTATTTTGTCTGCCGCCCGCAGATTGCCATGCATCTTTGTTTGATAGATATGCTTCTGTACTTAATCCAACAGGAAGCTGATAAGCAAGAAACTCAATTTCTACCATTGAGCCTTCAAATGCAGCAACTAAATCCGGTGTCTTCATTCTTTCTTCGTCCATTGTAAGGCGCTTGACATGCCTCAGATACGGCCTTACCCAATTCATATACATTCTGATTATCTCCCAGTGCTGGTTAAGATACTTTAATGTAAATGCTCTTCTGTTTTTCAGCTCATCATAGGTATGTTCTTTCCACTTTAGATATCCATATAATTTTCTCTTTAGAACACGCTTTACCATATCATTAAACAATAAGCCATCAACAACAGCATTTACTTCTTGGCTTGTTCTTGGTTGCGTTGAAAAAAATAGGTCTGGAAGCGTAGCAAACTGAAGCTCTCTTGCCATTCCATAAACACTGGCAGGATTTTTTGCTCCCTGTTCTACCATGTCTATGTAAACGCCTTTGAGCGTAATTTCAGAAGCAGTTGCTTTTCTTGGATCAATAGCGCTGTAGCTTTCCTTATAATATTCCATTCTCTCGTCGATAATTCTCAGCTCTCTTACTAACTGAAATATTTCTTTAATCATCTTGCCGATAGTTGCAAGAAATTGAGAGACCTTATCCTGCTGCAAACCAATTCTCTGCTGGCTTACCCCAAAAAATGCACTATTTTCTGCTGCGCTAAAAACATCTTCTGTCTTAATTACATAAGGCATTGCGCATCTGTTTCTCACATGCTCCAAAGTCCAGAAATAAGCTTCTTCTATGCTTAGGTTAAAATTTTCCCACCATAACCTGTATCTCTTGACAGGCTTAGGAAATTTTGTTTTCATTACATTAAATTGTGTTTCTTCAGCAATCTCATGGTTTGCAAACTCAGATAATTTATCTCCGTCATATTCTCTCATTAACTTTGTTCTTTCTTCTGGAGTCTTATCTTTAAACTTATATGCATCGTCTTTGCTAGTAAGAAAACCATACTTAATTAAACGTTCAGAATCTGCTTTTGTTATTAGGGAAATTGCGGCACCTCTTAAATACTCTCAATCTGTTTTTTTATCTTTATATTTTTTGTTTATATAAATTTTGCTGTTGGCAGCTTGTTGCTGTTGCTCTATGCCAATTTATTTGTGCATCATGCCGGCTAACGGCTAAGGCATTATCTGTGCCTGAACTTTTAACGCATCATACTCTGCTTGAACCTCTTCTGTTTGCAGGGCTTTGCTATATATCTTCAGCTCATCTATTTTTCCTGAAAATGCGCCAGCTATATTCTTTTCAACAAATTGATTGTTGACAGTTGTTGTGTTAGGGTCATAATCTTTATTTTTATATCCAATTCTTAAATCAAAATTATTTGCAGCACCAGCTAAAGTGTTTTGGATTTCAGGGCTCAGGGCTCCATCAACATAAAACCTGTATTTATCTGCATCGTGGACAACAGCTATGTGGTGCCATGTATTGTCAGCAATTTGCTTGGTTCCTGTATCATCTATATTTGCACTTGATGGGCTATATATATTATAACTCAGTTTTCCACTTCTGATACTCACATCCCAGCCTTCATCTGTGTCATAGGGATCTTTGCTCAAAATTACTGAATTAGGTTTATCTGTTTTAATCCACCCCATTATAGTAAAATTACCGGAAGCAAAATTCAATTTATTGGAATTCTCTACTTTGATGCTGTCATCTCTGCCGTCTAGTTGCAGGGCATTTCCCTCTAACCCGCTCACAAATTCAATATTTGCAAGTGCTGTCTGCGTAAAACTGCGGTGGTTATTAGGCGTAGAATCAAGGACTGTTGTATCACCTGTTGTTTCGTTAAATCTCCAGTATGCAACATCATTTGCAAATGGATCTATAGGTGTTTCTTCCGCCGTCTGCTGTGGTCCCCTTTCTATAATCTCTTCCTTTTTAGTTGAAATTGTTTCTTCATGTAAAATAGCTAGCGGCTGAGTAATCTCTGCCTTATTCAATACAATTAAGCTTTCATTTTTTTCAATAAAATTATTACCCTGGCCAATGCCCTGTGCAAATACCCCATGCGGAACTTTTACAACATATTCAAATTGCGAAGAAAAATCAGCGAATTTTAACACAACATTTGTCACTAAGCCGCCTTTGTGCACTGCTACACTATAGTTCTTTGAATTAATTGTAGGCGGCAGATTAAATGTCCTGGAATACCCTGGCTCTGCCTTAGTTGCCAAATCTATTTCCTTCTTGATGACATCTCCTAAATCCTTTAATGACTGTTGGTTTTTTTCCTCCTGAAATTCAATTGTGCGTTGGTTGATTATTCCCAAGAATACTACAAATATCATGAACATAAATCCAACTAAAGCAATAAATTCAAATCCTGCCTGTGCTTTGGTTGAGAATAGGTTTGACATTATAATGTGCGGTTTAAATCATGTTTTTATCTGATAGTAATTTTTATCTGATAGTAAACTTATAATTGGCGATAGTAGAGGCTGCGTCTGCCAGCGAGCACTTGCTTCTTAATTCAATTAGTTGCTCCTCCTCTACGCACGGTAATTGTAAATGTGATGATATAAAGTTTTGCGTGTTGTGTAAGTAGACAGTTAATTCAATAGTATTGCCCGTCGCAACTTGAACAGTGATTTTTGATAAATGCTCGCTAAAAAAGGGCAGACGCAGCCTCTGCTTTGTTGAAGTTGATTTTACACTTGCTTTATCCGCCTGTCGTGATCAATACATGGTCTTTTTTTGCCTGTATGTTGAAATGTTTCAGACCTTCACTAAAGGCAGTCGAGTTAAATACGCTTGATTTGGTAGCTGAATCATATGACTCTGTTCTAATGTCAACATTTGTGCTAAAAGTAAGTGCAGCTTTTCCTTCTTTTTGCTGGACAAGAAACACTAATTCTGTGCATTTTTTGCAGCCAGATGTTACTGGGTCCGGCTGTTGCTGTATTGTTATATTATGCACGCCGCGTGGCATATTAAAATCAAGAGTGATTTTGCTGGGGCTGCTGAAATAATACACACTTTCTGCGTTATTAACTAAATCTCTGCCAAGTTTTGTTATCTGCGCATTAACTATGTCTGCGCCTGATTCTTGGCTGTAGTTATAAACTAAGTATACCAATGGCAGTATAATAAGCATTACAAAGCCTGCTATCATAAGATATTCCATAGCTGCCTGGGCTTTAGAACTCAATCTAATCATTTTATGCCTCTTTTTTCGTATATCACTAATTTAGAAGAGTATAATTTATCTAGATATAAAAAGCTTGCTATACTTAAATTTGAAAATTTAAAATATCGTTAGAATTAATAAAGAAATAAAAAAAATAAAAGGAAAGATTCCTTTTACTCAACATCTGTCAATAATGTTCCTTGTTGGTTGTGGGGGAATTGGGTTTGAAGATCTGTATATGCCAAATTCAATTTTCCCTTGAGTCTGCTGCCTTTGAACTTTCCTATTGCTTCTGCACCGGCTGTACCGCATGTAGTAGCCTTAGTGGCATCTATTGGCAGATCTAATTTAAAATTAGTTTCTGAACCTGCAGGAACTGTTTTATCTTTATCAGCATCTGCGGTTTTACATGCAATGATACCATTATCAGACACAAATGTAATATTATTAATAGTAATATCATTTCCAAGGCCATTGTTAATTCTTAATACTAACTCTCCGCTTGATCTTAACACATGGTCTGAACATACTAACCCTGTGCTAAACTGACATTTCTTTGGCAAGAAACTTTGTGGATTTAATACTCCGAAATATGCCAGTGCTCCGATGACGACTAGAACTACCAGTATTGCCCAACCATATGTCATTAAGAACTCCATGGCTGCTTGTCCTCTTTTTCTAATTAACATATATTTCAACCTCCTTTTTTAGGGTATTTTTGTTTTAATTATTACAACATTTGATTGTAATTAACTTCTTTTAACTCTCTTGACTATTTAAAATTGACTGTTTAAAAATGCTGTAATCTCTATATTTATTCCTGTAGAATTATAGTTTAAGTTTGACCGCTATATAAACATTATGTATATACATACAATATTTGAGAGTAGTAATCACGTTAACTAACATTCTCTTTTAACCAAGCAATAATCTCTTTATCTAACTCAGTGCTTTCAAACATATCTGTGCCATGGCCTGCATTTTTAAACATAACAAGCTTTTTTTTGCCAAAAAGTTTAGTATTTAGTTCTTTTGCACTATTAGCTGAGTAAGTGTCTTCTTCACTTGCAACTAATAATATCGGACGTTGGCCATAATTCAATGCGCTCGTATCTGTTTTAACTCCGCGATAATCTAAGCCTGGGCTTAAAAGCACAACTCCTAAGATTTCATTATCTTTAGCTGCATAATTTAATGCAGTATTTGCTCCAATGCTAGCTCCAATTATAACAAATTTAGATTTCTTCTCATGCAAGCCAAATTCCTTTGCCTCTTTTACATCTAAAATCATGTTATTGAAATCTTTCTCGGTAAAATCCTGCCTGCTGCCGGTGCTTTTTGCGCTTTCTCCATGGCCTCTCAGATCAATTGAGATAACGCTATAATTTTCTAAATACAGCTGCACAGCAAATTTATCCCAGGAGCTATGGTCTTTGTCTAGCATGTGCAGAAGTATTACTGCAATATGCGAATCTGTTTTATGGTACTTGCCAAATATAGTTTTGTTATCTTTTGTCTTTAATGAAATTGCCTCTGCAGTTACTGGCCCAATTAACTCAGCAGATTTCTGTGCATCAATTTTTCTATCCTCTCTTGGTTGAGGGCTTGGCTTATATTCATCAATAGAAGTCTTTACTGGATACTTATACGCACAACTTACTAATATTATTGTTAATGTTATAAGTGCCATAATGAGTGTTATGTTTTTCATTCTAATACAATAATGTTGCAGTGTTATTTATAATTTTCTAAAAAGAAATTCTTATATAGTACATATTCTACTTAACCTTATTTATTTGATTTAATCCACTGTTATAATCAACTTCATAACCGCTATAATTAACTTCATAACCGTTATAATCAACTTCATAACCGTTATAATCAACTTCATAACCGCTATAATTAACTTAATAACTCATACAACTTATCAATTAAACAGTAAAAAGAGGCAATCACATGGAAACAATTTTGAAAGCATTTCTCTCGCTTTTTGTTATCATGGATGCATTTGGTGTATTGCCTGTCTTTATCACCATAACTAAAAATTATCCTGCGCACTTTAAGAAACATTGCGCAAATACTGCTGTATATGTTGCCGGCATAGTTTTGCTGGTGTTCTTGTTTTTTGGCTTAACTATACTGAATTTCTTCGGAATTAACTTCAGCAATTTTAAAGTTGCAGGCGGTCTGATTTTGCTGATACTTGGCATAAAGATTGTGCTTGGTCTGCAGTTCCGAGAAGAAATTGCTTCTAAATACCAGCTTGCAGTTGTGCCGTTAGCCACCCCATTGATAACAGGCCCTGGTGTTATTACAACTGTTATAATTTTAGTTGGCGAATATGGTTATTACATAACATTGGCGGTTTCTTTGCTGAATCTCTTAATAACTTTCCTGATTCTGAGAAATGCAGATTACTTTTACAAACTCCTTGGAAGGCAGGGCAGCGATGTGTTAAGCAGAATTATGGGATTATTGTTAACTGCGCTGGGTGTGCAGTTTATAAGAGTCGGATTTGGGGTGTAAGAAAGCAAGAAACCAAAATAAGTACCTATGATTAATTATTTTCTACTGATACTCCTCAACAAACTCTCTGTGCAGCAATTTCACAGCTTTTTCAGCCTCGTCATTCTCGACTACAAAACTTATATTTATCTCAGAAGCGCCCTGGCTGATCATCTCAACATTAATCTTATGCTGCCCCATCAAGCTGAATATTTTTCCTGCTATTCCTGTCTCATTTTTTAATCCTACACCTACTACACAGACAATTGCCTTGTTACGGACAATGTTTGTTGTGGCAATCTGATTTAATTCTTCAACTGCCTTGTCTAAATTCATATCTTTATCAATTGTTAAAGACATAGACACTTCGCTCGTTGAAATCATATCTACAGAAATATTATACTTGTCAAACACATAAAAAACTCTTGCTAAGAATCCGTATGCGAACAGCATCCTGGTTGAGTTAATATTGATAAGAGTAATATTTTTCTTGCAGGTCAGAGCCTTTACTATCTCATCGCTTTTCTTCATCTCGCTTAATATTATTGTGCCGGAATTCTCAGGCTCAAATGTATTAAGTACTTTTACAGGAATATTTTTGTTCATTGCAGGCAAGATTGTTTTAGGATGCAAAACTTTTGCCCCAAAATACGCTAGTTCAGAGCATTCTGCAAATGAGATTTTCTCTATCTTACGCGCATTTTTTACTATTCTGGGGTCTGCACTATATACTCCGGAAACATCTGTCCAAATCTGGATTTCATCTGCGTTAATAGCTGCACCAATAATTGCAGCAGAGTAATCAGAACCCCCTCTGCCGAGGGTTGTGATCTTGCCATTTTTATCTTTACCGATAAAACCTGTAATCACAGGGACATGAGCTGAATGAAGTTCTTTTTTGGCATTTGCTTTTAATATTGAAGTTATTTTTTTATTTATCTCAACAGGTGCTGCTAAAGTTATCTCAGCTTCGCCAAAGTTAGAATTTGTAATCATGCCAATATCATAAGCGTTATATGGCTTAGAATTTATTCCAATGCTTTGCAAATGGGCTGCAACTATGCATACAGAGATTCTCTCTCCGCATGATTGTATTAAATCAAGGGTTTCTGCAGTAAGCTGCCTGGAGTTCTTTATCATATTTAATTGATGCTCTAATTCTGCCAGCAAAGTATTTACTTCAGGTATGTTTAGATTAAGGCTCTTTATTATCTCTTGATGTTTTTCCTTTAACTTCTTAAGATTTTGCGAATAATCATCTCCGGCAGCCAGCTTAGAAGTTTCAATCAATAAATCAGTTACTTTCGATACTGCGCTTGCAACTACAATTGGTTTTTTGTCTAGCTGCTTCTTCACAATTTTGCCTAAATTTCTTATCGCATCTGCGCTGCCGACAGATGTTCCGCCGAATTTCATGACTAACATTTTACAACATTAAACAAAAACGCCATTTATATTTAAAGTTTTACACAGAAAAGTTTATAAATACTCGAATTATCTTTAATCTAAACTTTAGTTTTAAATATATCTCTATTCAAAAGACGGTGGTAACATGGCATATCGTGAGACTGTATTAGGCGGACAGGGACCTGCTTCATTCTTTAATTTATTTTCACTTGACGAGCTTCTTAGAAATATATATGACTATGGTTTGCTTGTGTTTTTGCTTATTTTTACCATAGTATTTGCCGGCCTGCAAAAATCAAAAATACTGGGAGATAATAGAAAAAATCTTAATGTTATAATTGCGTTAATTATGGGGTTAACAGTCGTTATTCCGCATATTTCCGGCGATTATTCAAGTGGATATGATGTTGTTGTTATTGTCAATAATGCACTGCCAAATGTTTCATTGCTTGCAGTCGCATCCATTATGCTGCTAATATTAATTGGAATATTTGGCGCAGAAAAACGCTGGCTCGGAGGGCCAATATCAGGATGGATAGCAATCTTGGCATTTATCTTTATAGTCATTATATTTGGCTCAGCTGCAGGCATTTGGGATGCTACTTGGCTAAGATACCTTGATAATGACACTATAGCGACAATAATTGTCATACTGGTATTTGCGCTTATAGTCTATTTTATCACCAAAGATGATTCTTCCCATAATATGGCAGAAACACACAGTGCATTTGAAAAGATCGGTAAATTTTTTGGCGGCAAAGGTCCAGGCGGTTAATAGCGGTTAGTTAATCATTTTATTATTTATCTGCTATTTTTAGATTAATTTTAGGCAGTGGAAATTAATATTTTCAGAAGAGGGTATTCATGGCAACAGCATTTGATTTTGTATTGGTTGATCAAATCTCTACTATTCTTGTGCTTATTTTTGTATTTGCATTGGTATATGGCGGTTTAACGTATGGGAAAATGTTTAATGCAGCGATTAACGGCATTCTTGCAATATTAATTGCATTGCTTATGTTGGTGATGCCAAAATTAATCGAAGTTATTAAGATGGCATTGCCTTGGTTTACATCAATGATTATACTTCTATTGCTGCTGTTATTAATTGCAAGAATGTTTGGTTCAGATGATAAGGATATTAAGCGTGTATTTGCTAATGAAGAGCTTATTTATTGGTTTATTGGAGCAGCTATTGTAATATTGATATTTGCTATAGGCAAGGTTTATTTTGGATCTGGCAAATTTTTGGAAGAAGGCGGTTCAGCAGTTGATGCTATTAAAGAGGGCGCAGCAGGCTCTGAATCAGCAGGAGAAATTAGTTTCTGGAATACATTATTCCATCCAAATGTACTTGGCTTTATTCTTATAATGCTGATTGCAATGTTTACTGTAATGCTGCTAGGCGGTAAGTCATTAAGTGGTGGAAATGAAGGAGGGCATGGCGGGCATTAGTTGAGAGATAGATTATCTGTATTTCTATTTCTTCTTTACTGCAGAACCCTGCTGTGCGCCCATGGTTTTTGTTATTCTAGAAAGTTCGTTGACATTCTCTGTCAGAGTCGGAAGGATTTTTTGAAACACTTTTTCTAATGCTTTGATATCTGTTCCAATTTCCTGCAATCCGTGCTCATAATCTCCAATTTTGCCTAATACTCCCTGGTGCAGATTATCAAAACCATGCTTAAGATTGTCAAACTCAGTTTCCATCTTAACTAAGCGGGATTCTGTTTTTTCCTTCCATTCTATTATTTTATTGACATTTTTTATTAGCTCAGTCCATTTCTCTTCAACAATTTCTTCAACAATTTCTTCAATCTTTTCAGTGTCTGCTGAAGTAACATCTATATTGCTGTCATTGTTCTGCATTCCCATTTGTGGCGGCATACCGGATTGTGAAGAGGATCCCGTCATAGGCGGCGGCATTTGTAATTCAGTTCCGACTTTTCCTGCGCCTGGCAATGACTGCATCTGTTGCTGCATATTCTGCATCTGTTGAGAAGAGGGTTGTTGTTGAGGCTGCATTTGCTGAGGCCCCATTCCCGGCACTGGCCCTGCAGGCATCATATCTGCAGAATTCATTGCATCAAAAATTTGGTTGCTTCTAAGGCCCTGCTGCTGTAAAGCTTGCACAATCTGGCTGTTAGAAAGCCCTTGCTGCCTAAGCTGAAGAATTATGTCTGCTGGATTTGCTGGCATGATTGACCTCTTTTTTATACTGTGGCAATAATCTTAATTTTTCTCTTATTTAGTATATGTTATGGTAATATCTATTGCCATATCCTTATATTATTTTTATTATTCTATTATGATATATATACTTTTCTATATTGGCTTATAATTTTTATAGGTTTATATATTTACTCATCTGTTTTTATACATTTTCATTACTGTCTAATTCTAACAAATGTTTTTATAGCATCTAATGTATTAAGAAATATATGGTTGAACAGGCGCCTATTGGCATTAGAGATGAAGATCTTGTTATTGCAGGAAGAAGTCCAAGTGACACAAAAAAATTCGGCACATTAGGCGCAATTCTTCTAGGCAAGCGTTATGTGCAGAAGGAAGACAAGCTGGAGATAGACGGCAATATCTACATGGATGTTTCTGGCGCACATGTTGTTTTAATTTGCGGAAAAAGAGGAGGCGGCAAATCATATACTATGGGCGTGGTTGCAGAAGGATTTACCTTGCTGGATGAAGACATCCGTAAAAAACTTAGTTTGATTTTGCTGGACACGATGGGCGTATATTGGCCGATGAAACACCCTAATCAAGAGGAGAAAGCATTGCTTGAGCCATATGGCTTAAAGCCACGCGGTATAGATATTAAGATTTACACACCTTTCAAATTTTTTGAAACTTACAAAAAACAAGGCATTCCGACAGATTATCCTTTTACTCTGGATACGGCAGAACTTACTGAAGATGACTGGTGTCAGGCATTCAAGCAGGACAAGTACAGCGCAATAGGCATATTTATTGCAAAAATACTTGGAAAGCTTAGTCTAAAAAAGCCAAAGTATACAATTCTTGAAATCATCGATGAGATAAGGGCAGATACTGAGGAAGAAAAGGTAGTTAAAAATGCAGTGATTAATATGTTTGAGATGGCAGAAGGCTGGGGCTTGTTTTCTGATCATGGTACACCATTACATGAGCTTGCAGCAGGCGGCCAGGTAACAGTGCTTGATGTAAGCTGTTATGCAACAATGGCCGGTGGCATGGAAGTTAAGGCATTAGTTGTTGGAATTGTTTCAATGCATTTATTTGTTCAACGAATGGAATACAGAAAAGGTGAAGAGTATAATAGAATGAAATTTCTAGAGAATTTTTTCGGGAATGCAGAAATCAAAGCAGAGGATGATATGCCTCTTGTGTGGCTTGTTATAGATGAGGCGCATGAATTTTTGCCAAAACAAGGAGAGAATGCAGCAACTGAACCTCTTGTCACAATTATGCGGGAAGGAAGGCAGCCTGGCATTAGCTTGATTCTCGCAACACAGCAGCCAGGAAAGATACATACTGATGTCATGACTCAAAGCGATGTTGTGCTTAGCCATCGTATAACTGCGCGTCTTGATGTAGAAGCTCTTGGTATGTTAGCCCAAAGCTGGATGGGAGAAGGAATGGGAAGAGCTCTTGATAGATTGCCTCCTCTTAAGGGAACTGCTGTATTATTTGATGATGCCAATGAGAAGCTGTTACAAATCCGCGTAAGGCCAAGATTTACGTGGCATGGCGGTGCTTCTCCGAGTGCAATGAGAAAGGTTGATTAGAGGAAAGTGTTTTTCTTTTTTCTTGTTACAGGAACTGCTTTCACTTTACCGCGCCAGGTCCTTTCTGCATAATCTCTCTTATCGTTTCTTTGACCTTTTCTGAGATATACTCTTCCTCTTCCAATTTCATGTTCATGTCAGCAAACTTTGCATCTACTGCATCCTTAATCATCTTCTCGACTTCATTTTGTGTTACAAAATTAACTGGCTGCCACATATCAAGATATTTTCTAAGCACGTCTACATCTTCGCTTCTTGCAAGCATTTGAAGCTCTTTAATGATTAGCATAATTTTGCTTTTAATTTCATCCATCTCATGCCTGGTTTCTATCACCTCAGAATTTGTTGTCTTTACTTCAGTGTGCAGCCTTTTAAAATCACTCAGCATATTTTGCTCTGCTACCTGTAATTTTTTTCTTATCTCAGAATAACGTACTTCAAGAACTATCAATCTTCTTTCAACATCAGAATAGCTTGCTTGCATGCCTGCAATCTCTGCGCTTACATCTGGGCCTTGCTTGCTGCCGCCTAATCCAAATAAGCCGCCGCCGATGGTTTTTTTCGGTTCAGCAACTTGTTTTTGACCAAATAATCCTGATGATTGATCTGCCATTGTGCCTCTTTTTTAAAATATTATTAATAAGTTTTAAATATAACTTTAACATATATTAATATAATGGTAGTATATAAATATTAGCTTGTATATTATAACTATTTTATATCATTATCATTATAACTATTTTATATCATTATCGGCAGTATGCATAAAAAAGAGGGTTGAAATGCCAGAAGGCTATGAGATAATTGATGAAGGAGAAGATGTAATTCTCAAAGTGGATTATGAAAAAGAGATAAGTATACCTTCTATTGAGGACTCTGAGTCATGCATGGCTAAGACAGTTGAAATTCTTACTCAGGTTGGCGAAGTCAGCAAAATAATCTTTTTTCAGAAGCGTGATTATGAATATAGCAATACACAGACATCTTTGCTGAAAGAGCTTGCTCATCTGTATAAGAGATTGTATCAAAAGAAAGACCTTATGTCTTATCAATTGCTTGTGTCAAACCCTGCTTATAAGTTATGCCTCGATACTTCTCCTGGCGAAGTCCAGCGCCTGATAACCAGAGTGATGAGAGGGGACCCGATAACTGTATATGTTGAGTTAAGAAGAATTGAGAGAATAGAGCGCATCCGCGCAAATGAGGCTCTTGACCCTAATTGCCAGTATTTCTTTAAGAAATTTTTAGAAGCCATTGATTATATTATTGGGGAGTTCGACAGAACAAGATTAATTACTTTGGCTAAGCCGTATCTTGCAGGCTTTAGGCCAGGTGACCGTTCTGTCTACAGGAGAATTTTTTATCCTGATATTAAGCCGGATTTCATGTTTACAAAACTCATGTCTACTTATCCTGTAAATGCAGAGGAGCTTGATAATTATACTATTGCAGACGGTACAGAGGTAACTATTTTTGCTTTGCCTGACTCTGTTCAGTATCTCTATCATCTGATGCCGCCGGAGTTTAAGCTTGATGAAGAGCAATATGAGATTCTTGATATGGCAAGAAAAGTCATGGCAGAACACAAGCCAGAGAGAAGTGAATTTATAGATCCTCACAGAATGAGGGTAGTTTTCTTTAATGTCGGCAGAGATTTAATAGAGGAGCTTGTTGACATGAAAAAATATGATTTCCGCGCAAAAGAAATGGATATGCTGGCCCGTATTTTAGTAAGATATACTGTTGGTTTTGGGCTTGTGGAAGTTTTGCTGCAGGATGATAAGATTCAGGACATCTCAATTAATTCGCCAATGGGGCAGGTTCCAGTGTATATTGTTCACGGGGAGTTTGATGATTGCGTGACTAATATCTATTCAACAAAATCAGAGTCAGAGTCCTGGGCCAGTAAGCTAAGAATGATTTCAGGGCGTCCATTGGATGAAGCAAACCCGATACTTGACACTGAGCTTGAACTTCCTGGTGTTTCAACAAGAGTCTCAACTATAACTAGGCCATTGGATCCTACTGGTTTGGCATTTTCTTTTAGAAGGCATAGAGATAAGCCATGGACTTTGCCGCTTTTTACTAAACTGGGAATGATAACTCCTCTTGCAGCAGGCTTGATATCATTTTTAGTAGATGGCACTCGCAGCATGTTAATTGCAGGCACAAGAAGTTCTGGCAAAAGCTCACTTCTAAGCGCAGTTTTGATTGAGATAATGAGAAGATATAGGATAATTACCGTCGAGGACACATTAGAGCTTCCGACTGTTTCCATGCGTAAACTTGGATTTAATATTCAGCCAATGAAAGTTGCCAGCGCGCTTGTCAAGGGCAGCTCAGAAATGAATGCAGCAGATGGCATTAGAAGCACATTGCGTCTTGGTGACAGCGCACTTATAGTCGGAGAAGTAAGAAGCGCAGAGGCAAAAGCCCTTTACGAAGCAATGAGAGTCGGAGCAGCGGCAAATGTAGTTGCCGGCACAATACACGGCGATTCACCTTATGGCATATTTGACAGGGTAGTAAATGACATTGGTGTTCCAAAAACCAGCTTTAAGGCAACTGATATATGCTTAATTGCAAATCCTGTTAAAAGCGCAGATGGGCTGCATAAATTTAGGCGTGTCACACAAATTACTGAAGTTAGAAAATCCTGGGCAGAAGATCCTTTGATGGAAAATGGATTTGTTGACTTGATGAAGTATGATGCAAAATCAGATAAGCTGGTGCCTAGCGATGAATTGCTGAACGGAGACAGTGAAATTTTAAAATCAATTGCTTCTAATATCAAGGATTTTGCAGGCAACTGGAATGCTGTCTGGGAAAACATCCAGCTGAGAACACAGATTAAAGAGGCACAAGTTAATCTATCAAAGCAATTAAATGATCCAGATATGCTGGAAGCTCCGTTTACAATCAAATGCAATGATGCATATCATAATATTATTGCAACTGTTAAGAATGAGATTGGTTCAATGGATCCTAAGAGAGTGTTCTTTGAGTGGAACAACTGGATGAAAAGAGAAGTTAAGAAACGGGGCACTTCAGAAAAGATGTAGTTAAAGAAGGATACTGTTCAACTAAACGAATAATATAACTAGTAGTAGTGTTTTTTAGTGGCGCTGAACCGTTTCTCAACATAAGAAGAGTAATTCATAACTTTGTAAATCCACACCAAAGCATGAAAGGAAAGACTCCGGCGGAAAAGGCAGAGATTGATTTAGAGTTAGGCAGAAAGAAATTGCTAAATCTTATCAGAAAAAGAACTCAGAAAAACCATCATTAACTGTTTTGATCATCGCAAAGATGTTTATGATTAATTAGTGCGGACTTGATAAGCTTCTAGCCCTAAATGCTGTTTTGCATCTCTATGTAACCCTATTAAGAAAGGTTGTTCTATTTATTTATATCTGGCATGACTCTCTTTAATCTTTCTATATAGAGACGTAAACCCTCAGGATTCTTACTAAACAAATCTCTTGGAAGATTTTTATATGCCCACTCAGTATATTTACCAGCAGCTTTCGCAATCTCAACCAAAGCCTCAGGATTCTCAATAAACAAATCTCTTGGAAGAGATTCATATGCCCGCCCTGTACTTTCACCAGCAGCTTTCGCAATCTCAACCAAAGCCTCAGGATTCTTACTAAACAAATCTCTTGGAAGAGATTCATATGCCCACCCAGTATATTCACCAGCAGC
>JACPBN010000063.1 GCA_016180275.1 Candidatus Woesearchaeota archaeon | reverse complement strand
GCATTCTCTAAATCAAAAGAAATGCATGATATTGTATTAAAAATATTCCTATATGAATATAACAATAAACTCAAATCAGTCAAACACTAACACTACCTATTTGAGTGAAGTGGCCAAGCCTTCACTGGGCAGAAATGAGCCGATCTACAGGAGGGTCAGGGATTTGGCGGGAAATGCCCTTTATAATGCTGTATTTAGGTGAATTGCGCCTCTTTTATCATCTTATCGAGGATAAGTTTTGTACTTTATATGCTTTTCATGTATTTTGTCGTTTAGGTAATATTTTTTCTCGTCTATTCTAATTAAGCGATTGCCTCTATTTATCGGCAGCAGTGAAGCTATGAAAAGAAACATTTATATTTGAGATTATTTTAGAGGTAAATTAGCAGAATAAAAAAGAGGCAATGATGGCAAACAAGAATGAAAATAATAAAAATGAAAAAGACAGGGCAGCTAAGCATATTTCTAAAGAAAAGCTAAAGAAGTATATCCAGAAGTACCTTAACGATGGCTATACGCCAAGCTATCTCAAGAAGTTTCTATTGGACCAGGGATATGACAAAGATTTAGTTGAGAAAACTTATTCTGAGCTTGGATTAAAATTAGAGCCAGAGCTGCAGGAAAGATTCAGAGAAATAGAAAAAAAGCTAATTGCAGCCGGATTAGAGAGTTACACAAATTATTTCGGCAAAATGCCTAAATGGGGCCATGCAGCTATAGCTGCAGTAGTTGTATTGGTAATTGTGACAATGCTTTATCCTGCAGATGAATCTGGCAACGGAAGCCAAGCAGATGATTTGTCAAGAACATTTTCTGTCAAAGACTGCAGGCAGGATAAGAATTGTTTTATTGCAGAAGCAAGAAAATGCAATGGTGCAGTCTATTCACAAGATTTAGAAGGTTCTGTAATAGAGTTCAGTTCAGGAGAATTCACTGCAGAAGAAGCTGCAGCTGCCGTAGATAATGGTAATTGCATCCTAACTAAGCGCTTTAAATCATTTTCAGCTGCAGAGCCAAAGGAGATAAAAGACTTATTTGAAGATTTAGAAATGACATGCAGCTACAGAAAAGAGAGTTTTAACCAAAGTGTTGTCAATGATCTTGTAGCGGGCATTGAAACCTGTGATGGCTTGCTGAAAGATGCAATCTATGAGCTGAGAATTGCGCAGATTGAATTGGAGCAGAGTAAATAATTGATTCTTGAGTTTTATAATTAGTTTATGGATTGAATTAAGCATATTTTGCAATGGATGATAGGAACTTTTATCTCCTAAAATAGGTACTTTAGTTCCGAAAAATTTATATATAATTGGAACTTTTCTTCCTATAACACGAATCAATACTAAGCATATGACGTCTATACAAACACATAAGGAACACATAAAGGAACATCTGCAGGAGATACAGGATGCAATAGCTATCGGGATAGAAAAAAGACCTTCAACTATAGGCTTGCATGTATCTGCATGCTCAATCTCTCTAATAGAGCTATATCTGCATGCCTTAGGGAAGATTACTGTGGGCACTATCTTAAAGCATGAATGGTTTAAGGCGCCAAAGCCGGAACAAAAAGTATTGCCGCTTGCAGAAAGAAAACTAGGCGTTGATTTTCCAGGCAAAGATAAGATATTATCATTGATGTATCTCATTGAAGAGAAAAGAAATACACTCATATATGGAAAGCCAAGCAGCATAGCATTGGCTGAAGTCTATAACACATTTGAGAAGCTGCATCTTATCATAAAGGAAAAGCTAAATGAATTAGGAGAGGAAATAGAATAAGATGGACAAGCAGACATTGAAGGCTATCGCTTATGCGCAAAATGCACTCAGCTTTATTTTTTTGCAGAATGAAGTTAAAGATAAAATCAATTCTGTATATTTATACGGCTCTGCAGTCAGAGGAGAATTATTGAAAGAGAGCGACATATATTTTTTTATTGATTGTAATCCTTCCTATGAAAATAATGTTAAAGCCATAAGTAACTCATCTCTATCAAAATTCTATGTATCAGATGATTACAAAAAATGGGAGATTTTAAGGTTCACTAATAATATTTCAATTGAAGTAGGGGAATTCATGAGATGGGAACTAAAAACAAGCATCTTAGCTGAGGGCATCCTACTTTACTCCAAAAAGCCAGAAGTTTTGCCAGCAACACGCGCAGTTTTATTTACTTTCCATCTGCCTAAAAAAAAGAAAAATTATCTTAATTTAACAAGAGCATTATACGGAAGAAAAGAGCAAGGCTACAAAGAACACGGATTTTTGAGAGAAGTGAATGGCCATAAGATGGGCTCAAATGTTCTCATTATCCCAAAAGAATATCAGCAAAAGACAATGCAGCTGTTTCAAAGCAAATCGATAAGCTATTCAATGAAAGAAATTTGGATAAATGAATGATAATTACACTATTTTAAAGTCGTGAATGATTATTGTGCATTATTATATGTGACTAACAAAGTTTATATATTAGAAGTTCATTATAAATATATAGCATAAGTGTACCAATTATATAATGGATTAGAGACAGATATTGATATATTTTAGGTTCAGATAAATCAAAAAGAGGCAATTAGCAATTGTTTTGATCAGAGGAGTTGCGGTGTTGAGCAAAGCGAAACACCTCGATGGTTTGGTTAAGCTTTTGCTTAGCAAAAGGTTATGGCTCAAAAAGAGGTTGTGACAACTGAGGTAGATGAGCTTATAAAGCTTGTCCAGGACAGGAAAGAGATTTCTATAGCAGATGCAGCAAAGGCGCTTAGCACAAGTGAAGCTGCAGTTGAGCAATTTGCTGATTTATTGCAGGAAGAAGGCATCATAGAGCTGAAGTATAAATTCACCACGCCATATCTTACTTATAAGAGCGGCGAGAGAGCAGAGCATCTGATGGCTGAGCAGAAAAAAGCTGAATCATTTTATCTGGAAAAGCCTAAAGATAATGATGAAGAAGAATCATCAAATGCTGAACTTGATGAAGATTTGCCGGAAGTCCTGAGAAAGAAAGGGTTTGGAAAGGCAATTGTTGACGACAAAACCGCAAAAACCCAACAAACAACAACTGCAATTAAAGTTCCTGAGCCTAATGCTGCAATAGTATCTGAAAATGAGAAGCAAAAACTGGTCAGTGCTGCGACTGAGCTAGCCAGGCCAAAGCCTATTAATGAAAAGATAGCAGATTTTAATTCTGCAATTCTGCAGGTATATGAAGACATGAAAAATGGCAACTTTGAAACAGCTAAAGAAATTTATAATCTGATTACGCATTATTATGAGGCATTGCCGGAAAGATACAGCAGTGAGAAAGATAAGATTGTTGATCAGCTGGTAGATCTAAGCAAAAAACTGGCTATTAACATTGATATGTTTAATGGAAATGAGTTCAGCGATAAAGTAAAAAAAATTACAGAACTTGGAAAATTATGTTATAATTTAACTGATAAAAAGAATTTTACTGAAGCTGCTGATAAATTTAATGAATTAAAAGAGTTATATGCGCAGCTGCCTAATGGGTTTTTGCAGAAAAAATCAGAGCTTCATGATAAGCTCGTAAAGCTCCATGAAACTTTAGTTACAAATAGGGCAAAAGTTTACTCAGCTGATTTAAGCAGAAAAAGCACGATCATTGTCAAGCTTTTAGGCAATGGATGGAATGCGCTGGAGAGGGAAGATGTTGATACTGCAGTAAAAATATATCAAGAAATAAGAAAAGTCCAAAAAACTCTTCCGGCCGGGTTTATGCAGAAGAAGATACAAATGGGTGAGCAGATTACTGTGTTTTATGAGGAGCTTGCTGCCATGAAAGCAGAAATCTCAACCGAGGAGTTTAGATATAAGCAGGTTCAAGCCAGATCACTGATTAAAAAAGCTAAGTCATATGCAGATGCTGCAAGTTCCGGAACTGCATCAAAGACAAATAAACTATGGAATACAGGTGCAGCAGAAAATGGTGACAATATAAACACAAATATAAGCGCGGCCGTAGAATTATTCAGGCAGGCCAAAGGGGTTTTTGCAACCCTCCCAAGAGGTTTCCTGGAGGAGAAATCTGCAATAGAAACAGAAATATTTAAATTAGATAAACAGCTGTTGCAATTAAGATTAAAGCTAAGCATTGCAGAGCTTCAAGACAAAAGAACAAAAATTCTTGGATTGATGGCGCTTGCAGAAAAATATATTAAGAAAGGCGAGCCAGATTTAGCTGCCACAATATATGATGAAATTTTAAACATATACAACACATTGCCTGCTGGATATTTAGAGGAGAAAACAAAGCTTAAGACAAAAATGCTTGATGTGTATAAGCGTTCTGTACTTACTGCAGACAACCTGTATCTGAAGAATGTTGACGCAAAGGTTCAGGAACATTACATCCAGCTTCTTCAATTGATAATTAATGCGCATATGCATGTTGAATCACGTGATTTCAAGGCATTAACAGCTGACTATGAATACATCAAAAAGGTATATGAAGAGCTTCCGGTCTAAAGAACAGTTATGTTGATGATTATAAAAAGGCTGAGCAGCTGCTGGCTGAAGTGTATAAGTTATATGATTACCTGCTGCAGAATGCACCAGAGGACAGGAATCTGCTTGATTATGTCAGAGATGCTTCTGCACCATACACCATAAAGCTTTTAGAAAAAGGATCCAGGAAAATAAAAAGTGCAACGCATGAGATAGCCAGCCATGCCAAATTTGCATTAGAAAAAAAGAAAGAACTGGAGGAGCAGAGAAAAGCTGCAAATCTTGAGATAGAGCAGGCAGAGCTCACAAAAAAAGCCAGGCTGACAGCAGTTGAAAAAGAAAAACAGCAATTTACACAAGAACTTCTTGAGCAAAGAGAAATTGCAATGTTGGAAGAGCTTGAGATTGAAAAAGAACGTGATACTCTGGTCAGTGAGAAAAATAGGATATGGCAGAGCAGAGATGAATTACAAGCTCTAATGAAGCTGAATGAAGAGGTGTTAAGAGAAAGAGAACAGTTAAAAAAGATCCAAGAAAAAGACCAGCTTAGAAAAGCAAAAGAAGAGTTTATCAGGAAACAAATTGACCGGATTAAAGAAGAACAGCAGGAAAAACAAGAAAAGCTTAAGCAGGAAGGAGAACAGAAAAAGAAAGAGCTGGAAAAACTTGGGCAATTAAAATTACAAGAGCAGGAAAAGATTAATATGGTCAGTGTGTTAGAGAGAGTCAGAGCAACAGAGAAAAAAACGCTCGATTCACAGAAGAAAGAGCATCTTAAAATAATAAAAGAGCGTGAGCAAATAAAAAAACAAGTTGCTGCATTAAAGAAGAAATCATCAAACTCCAATTTAAAAAAGATTCAGCTTTTGAAAACTAGCGATGCCAAGCTAAGAAAGAAGCTTTCTGATTTATTAACATCAAGGGAGAGTGGAATTTCAGGCATGTTTATCCCCCAAGAAAAGAGATTATTAGAGAAGAAAGTCTCAGAGCAGGCAGAGCCGGTTGAATTAGGGGCAAGCTCAGAAACTGCAAGCCAAGGGCCTCATGCACCAACATATTCAGCATCAGGCTATTCAACACTGCCGCATACGGAAATTGATGAAGAGATACTAAAGCTTGAGCACGAGATGCAAGAAGAAAACACAAAAACACTTGGCCTGGAACAAGAACAGATGAAATTTAATGCGCAGCTGGATTTGATGGCTCCTGAACAGCCTATTCCGCCAATTGCAAACAAAAAACAGACAGAAAAATTAAAAAGTCCGAAAAAAGAGCTGCAAAAGGCGCAAACCCAGGAAAAACCAGAGCCAATGACATGGCTTGAGAAAAAGCAATTAGAGATACAAAGAAAATTGGATGTGCTTAACCGGGGAATATTATCTGAGCCTAAGAAAGGCAAGAGCGCATAGAGATTTGGTCAATAAGCTTAACCGTTACAATATAATACACAAATTAAATATATAATAATCATAATAGTTGAGATTTTAATAATCATAATAGTTGAGATTTTTTATTAATTGTTTATTGAATTACAAAAAAGAGGGCAAATATGGGAACTGAAGTCCAGAAGGTATTTGAAAACTATAAGCTGAACGTAAATGGCATTCAAGCTAATATTGATATTGTGCAGAGAAAAGATGAATTTACGCTTGGCTATAATGTCAGTATACTTAATGTAAGCCCAAGCACCAAGCTAATTCTGGAGAAGATTAGGGAAGAATTTATTTCTAAACTTAATATTGGCGAAGTTGAGTTTGAGGAAGGCGGAGGAGATGTCATAAGAGATAAATTCAAGAAAGAAATCATGCATCTAATTAAAAAGTATTTTCCGACTGCCAATGAAGCAACTGCAGACAGCATGATTAATTATCTTATCCAGCAGAACATCGGATTTGGTGACATTGATATTCTTCTGAAAGATGCTTTTCTTGAGGAAATAGTTGTAAATACTGCAACTGAGCCGGTCTGGACATATCATAAGAAATATGGGTGGCTGCAGACGAATATAATTATACCGACTGAAGCAAGAATCAGGCATTATTCAACCCTAATCGGGAGAGATGTTGGCAAAGATATTAACGTGCTTAATCCTTTAATGGATGCTCACTTAAAATCAGGAGACAGGGTAAACGCTACTTTACAGCCAATTTCAACTAAAGGCAATACTATAACAATCAGAAAGTTTGCTGAAAAGCCATGGACTATAACAGATTTCTTAAAAGATGGCACAATGAGTTATGATCAGGCAGCATTTACCTGGCTTTGCATGCAGCATGAATTAAGCACATTGATAGCAGGAGGCACCGGTTCCGGTAAAACATCCACCTTAAACGTACTTGCAAATTTCTTCCCGCCAAACCAGCGCATTATCAGTATAGAAGATACCAGGGAAATTACACTTCCAAAAACGCTTCATTGGGTGCCAATGGAAACTCGCAACCCAAATCCGGAAGGCAAAGGCGGAGTTACAATGCTTGATTTGGTAGTCAATTCACTTAGAATGAGGCCGGATAGAATAGTGGTTGGAGAGATCAGAAGAAAAGCAGAAGCAGAAGTTCTCTTCGAGGCAATGCATACCGGACACAGCGTATATGCTACTATTCACGCAAATAATGCAGACGAGACTATAATGCGTTTAACTAATCCGCCAATTGATATCCCAAAACCAGTACTGCCTGCACTCTCGCTCCTGCTTTGTCAGAACAGAAACAGAAGAACTGGAAAAAGAAGAACTTTGCAACTGGCTGAAATTACACCAACAGGAGATGCGAGAGTATTACTGCAGTTGGATGTCGGAAAAGACCAGATTAAGACACTTGCCAAGTCAAAGCATATTTATAACACACTTAACTTATACACCGGAATGGATAAAAAAGACATTGATAAAGACCTTAAAGAAAAGAAAGATATATTGAAGTGGTTAGTTAAGAAGAATATCTGCGATGTGCATGAAATAGGCTACATATTTGCAAAATATTACACGCAGAATCTCTAAGGAATCAGATAATACAGTTCAAACTGAATTTCAGGGCAATAAACCAAAACAATTTAAGTTTACTTTAACACTAATTTAAAAAAGCAGGTGATACTCATCAAAAATGTAATTAACTTCATATTACATCGTTTTCCGAATATAAAGATAAATCTCAGAATTGCGCATATGAAGGAAAGCAGCTATCATTTTGTGCAGAAATCTCTTGTTGGCGCAATGTATATCTCTGCAACATTTTCTTTATCAATGTTTATGGTGATGGATAAGTTTCGCGGCAGAGAGCTTATTAAGGCCAATGCTCTTATAACATTAGCAATATTTGCTGCAGGATTTTTATTGGTATTTTTGTTTCTGTTGAATGCGCCTAGCGTGTATATCAGAAAAAGACAAAGTGAAATAGACAAAGAAGTGTTATTTGCAGGCAGATACCTGCTTGTCAAAATGCAGTCCGGAGTGCCGTTTTTTAATGCGCTCACAGATGCAAGCCAGAGTTATGGCGTAAGCAGCAAGTATTTTAAAGAGATAGTTGATGATATCCAAATGGGAACGCCAATTGAAGATGCCCTAGATAAAGCTGTTGAGTATAATGCAAGCCATAAATTTAAAATGATTCTTTGGCAGATGACAAATGCACTGAAAACAGGCATTGATACAACTGGCTCATTAAAAGCCGTGTTAGATGAGATTACTAAAGAGCAGGTAATTGAGATTAAGAGATACGGAAAAAAACTAAATTCATTGGCAATGTTCTATATGCTTATCGGCGTTGTAGTTCCAAGTTTAGGCATG
Source organism: Candidatus Woesearchaeota archaeon (assembly GCA_016180275.1). Taxonomy (GTDB): domain Archaea; phylum Nanobdellota; class Nanobdellia; order Woesearchaeales; family UBA10200; genus UBA10200. The sequence goes on along the minus strand of JACPBN010000063.1, from coordinate 854 downwards.
GCAATGTTCATTATTGTAACTAGCTTTGTTTCTATTCAGATAAAGCTTACCCATCTGATGATAATTGTCCTGATGCTCGCATTTATGCAGTTCATGTTCCTGTCAATGTTTAAGAGCATTAGGCCAAATGTTAATCTATGACAATTAATTCATAAATATAACAGAATATATTACAGCACCAAATAAAAAGCGTTGGTGTCCGCAGCCAATTTTGGCGAGCACTAATTAAATAATCCAATCCTAAGTTGCGACGGGCAATGCCATTCACACTTACATAAATATTACTAATCAAAAATATATTGATTGATACAATTTTGAAATAGTATGCGTAGAGGAGGAGCAACTCTTCCACTAAAATATTCAGTGCTCGCCGGCGCGGACACCAACGCTCTGGCTTTGTAGAGTAAAATTAATGACTAAATATTTGAGGCAGAAAAAAGGTTATGGTATCAAAATATAAATCTTTGGAGGAATTCGGCAAGGCATTTATTCCAGAAAGCGTTAGGCCAAACCTCAGAAAGTATCTGCTGAAAGCAGGAATTACAGATGTTCCTTACGATATATTTGGGGCATTATTTGTTTTAAGCTTAGTGGTTACTGGCATTGCTACTGTTGTCTTTATTATTCCGTTTATTGATAAGCTAAAGCTAAATCTTTTACTCTACTTCCTAAGTATTTTTGGATCATGGGTCGTATTAAATCTGATGCTTGCAGTTTTGTTTATGTCAGTTGTTTATTTTTATTTTGATATGAAAATATATCATAGGACAAAAGAAATGGAAACTGTGCTGATTGAATTTCTGCAATTTGTCTCTGAAAATCTTAAAGGCGGCATGAGTTTTGATAAAGCCCTC
>JACPBN010000097.1 GCA_016180275.1 Candidatus Woesearchaeota archaeon | reverse complement strand
CTTCATGGCTTGTTATGATGACTCTGCCTGGCTCTTTTTCTGCAATTATTTTTTTGTTCTCAAGCTTTGGCGCCTCAGTATAAGAAAGAAGCTCGATGTCATCGCCTTTATTTATAAGCTTTAGATCCTCAGGAATACTATTATCAACACCTTTTTTTTCTGCCATACTAAATCTTCAGCATTACTTATATTTAAAAGTTGCGAAATTATGATTTTTATATTTCATAATCTTAAAATTTTCAGAAAAGCCACAGCCGCCAATTTAGTGGGCACAAATCCAGAAAACATGCTAAGTTGCGACGGGCAAGACAATCTACTTACAGACTAACTAACTCTGCTCGCAAAACTCTTGTAGTGTCATAGCTACTAACTATTCGTAGAGGAGGAGCAACTCATAAATTAAAACATAGAGTGCCAACTGCGGCAGCTGCTCAGTAAATTTTTACAATGCATATACGGTCGAAAATTGCCAACTAATGTTTTTTTGATTTTCTATAAAAAATGACAGCAATTACTGCCAAAAGAATCGCAATAATTAATAATAATACGTTGGTAAGATTAAAGCTGCTTTTTACATTTGATAAGCCAATTTCTTGGACACAAGTGTGATTATATATTTTATTGCAACTAAGTTCTTTGCACTTAAAATTAAAGCATTTTTCATTATTTTGGCATGCGTCATTGCTAATGCATTCAACATTGGTTATTGGCCATACAAGCATGCTTCTTGGCTGTGCTTCGCAGCTTTCTTGTTTTTCAATATTAAAGCAGACATTATAGTATAAAGTAGAAGCTTTAGTTGCTGCCGGGACAATTGATTCTAATTGAAATGACTTTGTTTTTAATGAAGCAACTTGCTGATTTAGATTAAATGCAGATCCAATGTTTATCCCTTCAACTGTTTTAATAGTAATCCCACTGACACTAAACGATTGATTATCTGCATTTCCAATGCTAATTTGCCATACAATGGGCATTCCTTCTATACAGGGTGTTGTCTGGCATTGAAACTGCACTAAAGACTGCCATGAGAATTGTAGCTGCTGCTGCGTAAATTGTTCAGAAAATGATTGAGCAATAACTGGATAAGAGAATATTGCTAAAAAAACAATAAACAATATTTGATTAAATATTCGTTTCATATCCCACAAGAATACTCTGCGCTTTTTAATTTTTGTGTATTTGTCCAGCTTGTGTGATAAAATTCTATAAAGCGATGGCGGCTGCCGACGAACACTCTCTTTTATCTGCAAAGAGTTTCCCCTCCTCTACAATGTGAATAATCGGTATGATAATAGAAGAGTTTTGCGGGTTGTGTTGACAAATATTCATCATAATAGCACTGCCCGAAAAAACTTGGCTACGTTATGCGGATTTGTGTTCGTCATAAAATGGCAGTCGCTACCGCTTTTGATGTTGTTGTAGCTAAACAAATACGGAATTTTCTTGGAGTTTAAGTTTGTGTCGGCATCATGAATATTTCTTACCGAAAAGCTTTTAAATAGAAAGTAACTAATCATATCATTTTTGATAAGATTGGTGTATTATATGAAAGAAGTCATTAGAAAAGCTTTACGAAACTATCCAGTTTTTACTGTAAGAGATTTAGCCAGCCTGCTCAATAAAAAAAATAATTATGCTTACTTGCAGGCCTATCGCTGGAAGAAAAAAAAGCTCATCTATGAAATCGAAAAAGGCAAATATACTCTAGAAGAAGATCCTTTCCTGGTATCTTCATGGATAGTCTGGCCGAGTTATATTTCCGGCTGGGCTGCACTCCATTATTACCATTTAACTGAACAACTGCCGTTTACAATTCAAGTTATAACTACTAGAAAAAGAAAAAAAAGAATTCTTAATTATGGAAACACAAAGATAGAGTTTACTAGGATTAAATCATCTTTTTTAACAGGTTTTCGGCAGGTTATCTATCAGCAGCACGAAATTTTTATTGCCGAGAAAGAAAAAGCGCTGATAGATGCTTTGGCTGCCAAAAAAATGTCACTGGCAGAAAGCATAGAAATAATAAAGAAAAATAAAAGAAAAATAAATCACCGAAAGCTATTTTCTTATGCTGCCTTGGTCAAAGGGTTAACTGCAAAACTAAAGAGGGAATTTTATGATTAAAAGAGAAGAACTGCTGCGCATAGCCTCATTAAAAGGGCTTCCGCCCCGCTTTGCTGAACTGGATTACCTCCAGGATATTGCCCTCTTAGGAATTTATAGAGAATACGGCAATAAGCTGGTGTTTAAAGGAGGAACATGCCTCTATAAATTATATCAGCTCAATCGTTTTAGTGAAGATTTGGATTTTACAGCTGGAAAAGGGTTTAAGCCAAAAGATTTTTTCACCCGTTTACCGCGTATATTTTCGCTGTTTAATATCAATTGTAGCGTTAAAGTAGAGCAATTCCGTCATAGTATTAATGTTTACCTGGAAATCAATGGGCCTTTATATGATGGCAGAAAAGAAGGCAGAAGCAGACTTATCCTAAATATAAGTTCAAGGGAAAAAGTGTTTTTTCCTCTTCTGCGAATTTCATATACTTCTCTTTACCAAGAAGTGCGTCCTTTTGATATTTATGCCATGAAAGAAACAGAAATATTAGCAGAGAAAGTACGGGCAGTGCATCAAAGAGATAAAGCTCGAGACATTTATGATATCTGGTATCTGCTTAACATAAAGAAAATCTTGATTGATTTTAAACTGGTACAAAAGAAATTATCGTATATCAATCTAAAATTTAGCAAAAATATATTTCTCAAGAAAGTGCAGGAGAGAAAAAATAGCTGGCAGATGGATTTATCAGCACTTATCTCTGGGCAACTTCTTCCTTTCTCTCAAGCAGAAGAAGAGATTAAACGGCATTTTTTTGAGTCTGATTCCTCTGGAGAATGAAACTGGTAAGGAAGTATATTCAAAGATTGGCCAGTTGTGCGATAAGGTTATAAAAGTGTAAAGATTTTGTATTTTAAGTTAAAATAAATATAATGACTTATTTATCAGCAGCTGACCTTCTTATCTTCTCCAGAAGTGCAGATTACTGCGTTATTTACAATTACATAAGAATCTATCTTTTTGTCATCTACTTTTGCTTTGCAGCAGATATTATTGGCTGCGTTTGCTGCCAGATTGTCAAAATTCCTTTCCAATGAAGCATACTTTAATTTTTGGTCATCTGTTTCTCTTGCTACATTATCTTTCTCAAGCTCTAAGCTGTCCCTTATTCTTGTTAAATTATAATTATATTCATTTCTCAGTCCTTCAAACTTTGTATTTAATGCTTGCGCATCATCTTTGCACTCTGCCAAATTCTTCTTTTCATTTGATAAGTCATTCAAAACATTTTTCTTGCTTTCTTCGCAAGCGCCTGTATTGGTCTTTTCAACGGCTAATTTTGTTTTTGTCTCATCCAACTGCTTTAAGTAATCTGCAGGCGACAGCCCTAACTCTTTAAACTGCATGCTGAATTTATATCCAAGAAATGCTGATTTAAGCAGAACAGCTAGGATTATAACAAGAATTATGCATAATATCAGCAGATAATTAATATGATAATGATGCGGCTCCCAGCCTTTTTTTTCTTTCCATTCTTTTTTCTCAAAATTGAATCTGATTGGCTTTTTTTGGTCCATTTAAAATACAGTCTCCTCAGGGAATATACTTACACCATCATCGCTTATCTTCATGGGAAAGATTTTTTGCGAATGCTTGCTGCCTCGCATCTTAAATACTTCTAAGCTTCTTTCACGGACATCGCCTTTGCGCAGATTGTATAATAACAAGACACAGTCAACTTCAAATTCCATTACATTGCTTCTATGATGATCTATATCCGGTTCATGCTCTCCAGTTAATACTGCAGTAACATTCCATTTATAGATTGCGTCAAATAAATGCAGAACAGATTTTCTTTTTTGAAGATCGTATTCATGCAATAATGTAAATGCTGTTAAGCTGTCAATTACAATACGTTTAGCTTTAATTGCCTCTATCTCATCTCGGACAATACCGCCGCCTGAGTCAAGCACTTTTTGGATCTGTTCAGGAGAATAATAAAGAATAACAAGCTTTTTTTCTTTCTCTAGCTTGTTTAAATCCCAGTCAAATGATGCCATGTCTTCCTTGATTTTCTCAACAGATTCCTCAAAACTGATATAGACGCCGTTTTCATTATGCTTCCTGATGCCTTCTATCAAATACTGCATGCAGAAGATGCTTTTGCCGGAGCCGGCTCCTCCGCCAAGAAGATTTACAGTATTGTGCCTAAAGCCGCCTCCCATAACATTATCCAAGCCTGGAATACCTGTATGTACTCTATCATCATTTGCATGTTCCTCATACTTTTCTTGTATCTCTTGTTTATTAGTCATTGTTTTATGTTCCTCTTTCCTATACTCTTGCTGTTTTTTATCAGAATCCTGCGTTTTAGCTAGGGCATCTTTCCTGTGGACATAAACTTTGCCGGTTGATAAATCAACATGATGCGAATCTTTATCAAATTCCTCATTATAAGGGGCAATAAGCTCGGGCTTTTTCTTTTTTCCAAAGAATAATTCTGGCTTTTTTAGTGTTTTTTTTGCTTCTTTTGCAGTTTGATCTCACATAAGGGCTATGCCGTTATCAGCCTAAGGTCAATCTCGCTTTGCTCGATTGCCCAAGTTTTGTTAAATTTTGCGAGCTCCCTCCATTTTATAATTATTTCTTACTGCGGTACTATATCAGCTATATCTTAATATAACAATGTTATGTTTTAGTTATAAATATTTCTGTTTTTATTTTTTGTCACTTAACTTCCTGAAGTAGCCAAGCAACGCAAAGGCTTCTCTTTTGCTGATGAATGATTTTGCAATTATTTTCTTCCAGACTTTGCGCAATGTCTCTTCTTTGTTTTCTGTTGCCAAATGAATATTTTTAATTGTCTTATTTATTAGCTGCTGCATTATCTTCTTTTCTATATTTGTGATCGGTAAGATATGGCTATTGACCTTATTTTCTTTTTGATTATAATTTAGCTTTGATAATTCATATAGGACAACTGCAATAGAATGGCTAATGTTCATCGATGGATATTCTTTGTTTGTTGGAATTGTCAATGAAAAATCACATGCGTTTATCTCTTCATTGCTTAAACCATAGTTTTCTCTGCCAAATACTAAAGCTATTTTAGTTTTAGTTATGTTGATTTTGTCATTGGCTAATTTATTTAATAATTGTTCTGGTGTAATTGGGCTGCGGGCAATATTAAAATCTGTGCCTAGCTGAGACGTTGTTGCTATTGCATAATCAAACTTATTCATGACAGAATATATGTCTTTTTTAGATTTTAATGGGATTATTTTTGAATTATTTAAGACATCGGCTGCATGCTTGCTGCGCTTTCTTGCTGTAATGCTCTTTGGATTGCAGACAGGATTGATTAAAATAAGTTCCTTAAATCCAAAATTTTTCATGACGCGGCAGATTGCGCCTAAGTTGCCTGAGTTTCTTGGTTCGATCAAGATTATTGATATCATACCCTAAAAAGAACGGTGTTAGTATATATATATTTTATTGAATATATTTTAGTAGAATAATTGTATTTGTTTAGCTTGTGTGATAAAATCCTCTAAAGCGGCGGCGACTGCCGACGAACACTGGCAGGTAATATTAAAGAGTTGCTCCTCCTCTACGC
>JACPBN010000096.1 GCA_016180275.1 Candidatus Woesearchaeota archaeon | reverse complement strand
TAGTTTCGCCCGAAAAAACTTGGCTACGTGATACGGAATTGTGTTCGTCATAAAATGGCAGTCGCCGCCGCTTTGATGTTGTTATAGCTAAACAAATACTTTTTATTTATCATCATATACAGACAATTGCGATATTTAGTTAAATTTGGCGCAATTATCTAATAATCGGATTTCGTCGTGATTAGAGGATTAATAGTATTAAAAATGTTCAGCCAATCAACGAAATCCTCTATAATATTATTAACTATGCCCTTATCTGCCCGTCACCAAATACCAGATATTTGTAAGTTGTTAATTCTTTCAATCCAACAGGACCGCGGGCATGCAATTTGTCTGTTGAAATGCCTATTTCTGCGCCCAGGCCAAATTCAAAGCCATCATTAAATCTTGTTGAAGTGTTGGCAAATACTGCACTTGCATCTATGTTGTCCATGAATTGCTTGATGCTCTTTTGGTTTTTGCTTATTATTGCTTCTGAATGTTTAGTGCTATGTGTATTTATGAAATCAATCGCTTCCTGCAAACTGTCAACTACTTTAACTGCAATAATTAAGTCAAGGAACTCTGTGTCATAATGGTCTTGCTTTGCGCGCTCTACAACCAATTCATCTGCTGTGTTTATTTTGTTATTGATTTTATTATAGTTTTCTGCAACAGCAAGAGTTTTTTCATCGCCAAATATTTTTACTCCTGCAGATATGTAACGCCTTATCATGCTTGGCAGGAATTTGTCTGCAATTTTTTCATTTACAACCAAACATTCCATTGCATTGCAAACAGCCGGTCGAGAACATTTTGCATTAAAGCAAACTTCTTCTGCCAGCTTTAAATCTGCTTCATCATCCACATAGGTATGGCAGATGCCTTGATAATGCTTGATCACAGGAATCTTTGAATGCTCTGCTATTGCTTTAATTAAACCATAACCCCCTCGAGGGATAACCACATCAATGTATTTTTCCTGCTCAAGCAAAAGGTTGACTGCTTCCCTATCTGTAGTTGAAACTAGCTGCACACTGTCTTTATGAATTCTTATTTTTTCTAATGCAGTTTTTATTATGCCTGCTAATATTTTGTTTGAATACAATGCATCACTACCGCCCCTTAATATTACTGCATTGCCTGATTTGAGGCATAATGAAGCGGCATCTATTGTAACATTTGGACGAGATTCGAATATCATGAGAATGACGCCTAAAGGAACAGATACTTTTTTTAACAGCAAGCCATTTTTTAGTGTTCGTTCTTCTAATATCCTGTTTAAAGGGTCATCCAAATCAATAATTTGCTTAACTCCATCAATCATGCTATCTATGTATTTATCTGTAAGAGTTAATCTATCAGTGAATGCAGCAGAAAGCCTGTTCTTTTTTGCAGTTTTAATGTCATTTTTATTTTCTTCAAGAATTTGAGCCCGGTTTTTGTTTAACAATGAAGCTATTTCTCCAAGAGCTTTATTTCTCTGCTCTAGTGAAAGTGTTGCTAGCTTGTAAGAGGCACTTCTAGCTTGTTTTGAGAGGTTTTCTATTTCCTTCTGAAGTTTTGATGATGACATGTTACTTTCCTTGCGCTAACTCATTTGTTCTCTTAATTGCCGCCTGAATTGTGTCATTCAGTATGCTCTTAACATTTTTTTGCTCAAACACTTTTAATGCTGCTTCTGTCACACCATTTGGAGAGGCTACCATCTTTATTAATTCTGCAGGCTGCATTTTTGTTTCCAGCAATAATTTTCCTGTGCCTAAGCAAGTTTGCTCTGCTAATTGCAAAGCAATATCTGGCTGCAAGCCTTGTTTGATTGCTGCTTTTACAAAGCCATCTATGAAATATGCAAAAAATGCCGGACCACAGCCTGATAAGGCAGTTGCTGAAGGGAATAATTCTTCATTTAACTCAAAGACCCTGCCTGCTGCGCTTAATATTGCCAAGAGTATTTGTTTATCATTACCTGTTGCTTTTTTCCCAAGCGCATAAACAGCTGCCATTTCTCCAACTAAACAAGGTATATTAGGCATTACCCTTATGATTCTTGCATTTTTCAGATGCGATTCTAATGTGGCAAGTGTAATGCATGCAGCAATTGAGACAACTAATTTATTTTTTGTATTTTTTGAGGTTTCTTTTAATAACTCAACTATATCTTGCGGCTTTACGCAGAGAAATATAATGTCTGCCTGGGTGCAAACGCCTAAATTATCTGAGAGGTTAATTTTGAATTGGATGTGTGCATTGTTTAGATTTTCTTTTTTTACATCGCTGCAATAAATTGATTTCGGAGAGATTAATTTAGAGTTAAGAATGCTTTTAATTAAAGCAGTTGCCATCCTGCCTGTGCCGATAAAGCCGAGCTTTATGTTCAGCTGCTGATTGGTTTTTATTTTTCTTTTCTCTGAATTTGTTGTTTTTGCCATAACTTACGCAAAGTAGTTAATTGTATATAAATATTATCTGGAAATCACCAAAAATTATTAATACCCTAGAGTATTTATATCAATAACAAATAGATTATACTGCCATGAAAATAACAATTGACACTTCACAGGATTCAAAAGAGGATATTAGGAAAGTAGTTGCGCTTCTTAGTAATTTTCTGAACAGTGGCGAAAGCAGTTTTATTGGCAGTTCAAGCGGAGTTTTTCCAGAGCCTATAAGTGAATGTGGATTTTTTGGAGGAGACAGTGATAATGGGATAGGTTTAGAAAATAATAGTGGAGCAAATACTGCTGCAACTGCTAGCACGAGCAGTATTAATAGTTTGAGCAATAATAATAATTTAAGCGTAAGCAATACAACTCTCCAACAAACTCAAGAGCAGCAAATGCCGTTCATCAATATATTTGGAGATGAGGGCAATGCAGGTGCAGGCAACACTAATTCTGGCAGCAATGTGTTAAGCAATAACAATTCTGGATTAAATAATAATAATAATGCTGTTGGGAATAATCTAGGCAATGCAACAAGTGTTTCCAGCCAGACATCATCAGCCCCGGATATATTCAGTGTTTTTGGAAATACAAATAATAATAATAATAATAACCAGAATAATTCAGGCGGAATTGGTGCAAATTATAATAATATCGGCGTTGGCGGAAATAACCTTGGCAGCAGTAGACAAGCTAGCCCTAAAAAAACTTTTGCAGGGATATTCAAAGGCATACCTATACTTGGAAACTTAAGCTTTGGACAAGATGACCAGAATGAAGAGCTTACTGAAGAGGAGAAAGAAGCATCCAAGAAGGTTGTGGAGTACTAGAAAAGAAACTTATACCTAATTTCTATTTTAACAGATAAAGAGAAATTAGAGTTAGTGGTTAATTTTGAAACTCTGTATTTTTATCGTCTGTGCATAGCCATTATTTCTACGCAAGAGCAATGGCTATGCACAGACGAATTAAGATTAGGCTTTCCTGCTATTTTCTTTGGTTAATTCCTGCTTCATATAATTTTCAATCACTCTGCTCATGTTTAGGTTATGCTGCCCACAGAATTTCTTAAATGCAGACAATATATGTTCATTGATAGTTACATCTATCCTTCTCCTGTAAGTAAATTTAGGTATTTTTTTTGTTCTCTCAAATTCTTCCAGCGCAGAGAATATCTCTGGATGTTTCTTTATTCCCTGTAATGCGTATTCAGCGAATGATGGCATATAGTATCACCTTCTCGATTTTAATTAAGTTTGTTATATTATTAGTCAGTATATTTGCTATGCATTTAGCAACCTTTTCAGGATCGTATTTTAAGTTATTATTCTCGAAAAAGCCAGTTATTATAGCTGCTGCTGTCCTCTTGTTGCCTTCTTCAAAGACATGATCAATCAAAACAGCCCTTACTAATACTGCGCATGCCCTAATCCAGCTTTTTGTCTTATTTGCATTATATATTGCATACTCCAAGCTGCTTCCATTCACAATCTGGCCTTTGTCAAACTTTTGGTTTATTGCAATAATATCTTTTTTAGTTATTGTCTCAAACATTTTATGTGTATAAATACACATAAATATATAAATGTTTTGATTTAATATCAATAATTTTAATGATGAATTAACTGAAGTGCCAATATTCTTCTGATCTTTTGTCTTGCAAAAGAATTTATCTAGAAAAAACTTGTTCTAAACAAGAGATTACTGTTGGCTTCGAATGTAATTGATGCCAAGTTTGACCATCGCTATCTAATACTGCATAATCAATTACACGACTTTGAAAACCCACATTCATTCTAAATCTTAAATTTCTTTCAGGTTCGGTTCTATCAACATACCCAACCTCAATCTTTCCCATTCTTGCTGCAGTATGTAATTGACCTACTTGCTGATTTCCATTTGGAATATTATGGGCATATACACTATAATCCAAAGATTCAACTCCTTGTTGAGGATCTAACATAGAAGTCTTTCTTGCAACATCTGCTAACATAGAAGTCTTTCTTGCAACATCTTGAACATTAAAACTAGAATCACCTGTTGCAAATAATAGAACAGTATTTGGATGATTTCGCCTATAAGCTTCTTGGAGTTTATCCAATATTTCTCCTAATTCTTCTCTAACTGTATCGTGATATTGAGCCATATTATCTAGTGTAAATATAGCTTCTATTTGGTAGTGTTAGTGTTTGACTGACAGAAAGTATTTTATAGTAATAGTACTTTCTGCTGTATATGATAAACATAATATGCCTCAAATGTGAAACCAAG
>JACPBN010000022.1 GCA_016180275.1 Candidatus Woesearchaeota archaeon | reverse complement strand
ACCATTGAAGTGCCAGAGAGTGCAGCAGAGCCTGTGACACTTGCGTTTGCTGCAGCAAGATTCTGCATCTTCTGCTTGTGGATCTCTCTTAAATAAACAAATAATCCTACTTGCGTGCCAAATCCAAACATCAGAATAACTATCCAGTACCAGATATCATAAAATTGCAGCAAAGCAAGCTTTACTGAGTTAGATAAAAGCATGATTGCAGAATAGAATACCAATAGGCATAATGCTGCAATTACTCCTGCAATTATCGGTTTTATGGATGATATCTCTTTAGAGGAGTTTTTTTTTGAATATGTTTTTTCTCTTACCTGTTTTTTACCATGCTTAGTATCTGATTTATTTTTTTTCAATCGCAACACCTCTCAAATTTTTTCTCAAGCTCAAGCAATGCAGATTTGATTGTAGAATGATGCTTGTCATTTGAATTTTCTGTATTATGGTCATTGTGACGTGATTCATGCACATCTCTGCTCTCTTTATCACTAATATTATTATCATTGCCATTATTCTCATTAAATCCTTTGTTAAACCAGAGAGCAAAAATCAATAATATCAACAGGCTTATCAGGATAAGGCAGAGCTGTATAAAGCTGGTTGTCTCAATAAGGTAATATGCAGCAGTTGTTCCAAGAATAATGATCAGAAGCTTTTTGAGCCACAGCAAGTTCTGGGTTGATCTAGCATCTTTCACATAATTTTCATAACTGTACATTATGCCGACGATGGTCTGGCCGATCATGATAGAAATAATTGTGTTATTGATGCTTATTATCATGAGATTTTTAAGCAATAAAGTGGCAATCCATGTTGTTGACACAGCTGCGCATATTGCACATACTTTTATGCTCAGAAAATTCTCCATTGATTTCTTTAGCAGCGCAAATGCTATAAACAAGAAAGCAATAATTTCAAGTATGTATATTAGTTTTAGCTCTAGCATTTTTAAGAGTATATAATAATTTAATTGCCATATTTAATCTTATCTGATAATTATTTTGTATATTGCCTAGCTCATTTTATCCCAAACCAAGTTGGGTGCATTACTATAAGCATCAATACAAAGAATAATACTGCAGACCCATAATAAACATATTTCCTGTGCTTTTCTTCCATGGTTTCACCGTTTTGATTTGTTATTATAACTTGTTGCTTTTTTTATCACTATCAATGGCAGCTCTTTTTGCCTTTATGATCTTTATGTGCGCTGTGCATAAATATGTGCATTATAGGGCATAAAAATAATACTCCCCAAAACACATACCTGTTTGAGATGCCAAATATAAATATGGCTATCAATATTATGACTGGCACCAAACAGCAGATGGCCATCTTTAAAGTATGGTTGTTCCATAATCCTGTAATAAAATTTTCTGGTTTTGTGTTTTGCATCTTTTTTTCCTCGCTTTAAATTTATTTTTCTTATCTTAATCAGCAAGCTTATCTATCTTATCTACCATGCAATATACGCAATGATTGCAGCCATTATCAGCATAATGATTCCTGCAATAAGCTTTATCCAGCGCTTTTCTGAGACTTCAAGCTTTTCCATCCTCTCGACAACTGCTTTGTTTGATGCAGCTATAAGGATAGCTATTAAAGGAACTATGAACAGTATGTTGTACATCACCAGATAGGCAAAGCCCTTTGCATATGTTGCTTTTGTCAGCAATAATCCAAGTATAGAAATGTAAATTCCTGCAGTGCATCCAAATGAGCAGATTCCTACTAAAATCCCGACAATCAATGCAGCTGGCACAGATGCAGTATGCATGAGCTCAATTATTTTTGGCTTGATAAATTTAGGCAGACCAAGTGAAAACTTAACTTTGTCGTGCATAAAATAGCTGACAAGATTAAATAGGCCCAGAGCTGTTATTAGCAGTGCTCCAATCTTTGCAGCTAAATGAGGTGAGGTTGAGAACACAACCGCTTTAAACAACCCTAGGCCTATGAAAAAGTATGCGATAAATACACCAGTAATGAATGCTGCACCAACAGCAAATATCTTTGACTTGGATTTTCTTATTGTGAATAGGAAAGCTATGAAGAAAAGCAATACGCTTATTGTGCACGGATGGATGCCAGCAAGCAACCCATTGATTAAGACAAACAAAAATAATGACTTTGAGATGAATTCCTGCTTCTTTGAGTTTTTCTGGCACTCTGCGATTGTCTGTGTAATGTCGCAGTTAGCAACTTCTTTTTTTTCATTCATGACTTTGTAAGTTTTTGCAGTCTCAAGGTCCATCGAATCCTGGTAAATAATCGTGTAAGGAAAATCAAATGTAGGGTATTTCAATAGATATTCTTCCAGTAATTTTATCGGCACATGGCCCTGAAGAATCAGGTTATCATTGATAACAATCATCATATGGCCCTGAAGTTCACGCGGAATCTGATTTTTTTCAATAAATGCTATCAATTCCTTTCTATTTTCAACATTATTGATGACTTCTTTGTCCTCTATCTTAAAGCCAGCGTCTATAAGAAAATTATTCAGCTTTAATAGATATGGCAGGCAATGGCCACATGCCTCGTTTTGGTAGATAATGACTTTATTTTCTTTTGCTTCTGCAGCAAAAACTGTAGGAATTACTGAAAATAATGCAATCAATATCACTAAACCAAAAAGTATTTTTTTATTTATCATTTTGTGCTTGTTCGATCATAATTTATTATTTTACTCGTATTTGTTTAGCTTATATGATAATCTCTTATAAAGCGATGGTGACTGCCGACGAACACTCGCAAGTATTATAGAAGAGTTGCTCCTCCTCTACGTAAAGTAAAACAAATTCGATACTGAGTAAATTATTTTTTTAGCTTATAGCTGTGTTAATAGCTGGCATTGCCCGTCGCAACATTAGTATGGTTACTTTTATTTGTGTTCGTCATAATTTGGCAGCCACCACCACTTTTGATGTTGCTAAACAAATACTTTTATTCTACTATAATCTCACTTTCTGCAGCATGGCGGAAGATTTTTGTATTTCTCAACTGCCTCTTTCATCCTTTTGTTCCATTCTTTTCTGCATTCTTTTGAGCAGAACCATTCATTGCAGCAGTACATGCCTTTGCCTTTCTCTTCCTTCATCCCGCAGACAGGATCTTTCTTCTTGAATATTCCCAATATTTTTTTGATCATCTTTTTTATACCATTACGTTCTATCGTTGTTAGACGATACTATGCTCTTTGAGATAGTTTGTTATATGCAATCACAAATATATACCCTGTTAAGTATGCCCAAACAAAAACAGCAATTATGCCAAACACAAAGTTTCTAAGCGTTATAACCTTTGAAGCGATTTTTGTCACATCCAGCCCATGAAAAATATAATTTGCAAGATTTACCATAGCATTAGGGAATAATAACACTAATATACCGCATATAGCTGATATTGCTGCGCCTGATATTCCTAATGATAATCCAACTCTGTTTGGGTTTAATCTTGACACTTTCTCACCTCGAATAACTCTAAAATAGATTCTTTTTGGCTATGTTCTCTGCAATCTTGCCAGCAGCATCATTTCCGCTATCAGCAGGAGCTCCAACACCGCAGCCTCCGCCGCTGCCTGTAACTCTTGGAGGAGGTGTATTTCCATATGTAGCATAGCCTGTTCCGCGGTTCTGTGCACATGCGCTGACTACGACTAAGCTCACTGCCAATAATATAATCAAAACTGAGACGTATTTGTTGTTCATTTTTCCTCACCTTATAGTTTTAGATTTCCTTATCTTCCCTTTTATTTATTCTCGATGTATGTATAACATAGGATATAAATGTAAAAAAAAACAAAAATAAAATCAAATAATTCTTATTTTTTAACAGCATCCTTTTCCTTTGCCTTTTCCCATTGTTATCATCCTCCTTATTATTTTACATATCTTTTGTGCTCTTAACTTAATACACATGATCTTTTATTCAGCAAAAGCCTATCATTGATGGCATATTATCCAAGCTTGCAGGCATTGCTCCCTGCGTCCCTTGGTTTGCATTATTCTGCTGTGATGCACTATTTACCCTATAACTGATCAACGGGTTATTGCGTATCCTGGATTTTATGCTCATGAACTGTATTACTTGCATTGTTGATACGGCTAATAACACTATCAATATAAGAGCAATAATAATGGATGTGTTGTATCTTATGCCTATTGTGTGTATGGTGTGTTTTGGCATAGGATTTAATTTACTTTATTTAACATCCACCAACCATGCTAGGAATGTTCTCCAAGCCTTTTGGCGCAGCAGATTGCTTCTTTACCTGGTCAGGATGCATCCTTGCCATCATCTGTTCTTGTGTTTCGCCGCCTTGCTGTGTATTAGCACTAGCTACTCTACTTGCAACACTTGCGCCTGTCAGTTTTGCATCTATCTTTGCATTTATGCCTTGCAGCTGAAATGCCTGCAATGCAAGCATAAAAAAAACTGCCCCCATAACGACCAACAATAAAATGTTTTTATTCATCTTTTTCTCCTCCTAAAAGTTATCTTCAAATAATTTTTATCCAAACAAATCTTTTTTGCATTTATACTATTGAATTATTCTTCGTAGGTTGCCTCTGCAACACGAATAAGATCGAATCGATCTTCTTTACATCCGCATATTTTTGGCATCGATTGATTTTCATCACAGCCGCATAAGCTAGGTTCTTTTGTCATCTTAACACATTTGAATATTTTAGCTGTTTAGCATCCGCCTACCATCTGCGGCAATTGATTTAATGCGCTGGCATCTAACTTGCCGGATTTAGCCTGCGCTTCCATAACTTTTTTTACGCTTTCCTTGGGAAAGAACAATGCTTTCCATCTATTTGCTTCTTCTAGGATCTTGTCATCGCTCGTGTCTGGATGAT
>JACPBN010000021.1 GCA_016180275.1 Candidatus Woesearchaeota archaeon | reverse complement strand
AGAGATCAGTGTAGTTAACGCTGAATGTGGCAGATTCGCCTTCATTCATAGAATAGTTAGTTGTGTTTGGATATGCTGATGTTATTGTTGGCGCAGAATTATTTGCTTCAAAGAATCGTATCTCACTGACACCCCATTGATTTGATGTGTCATTTGCAAATATCCTTACTCTCCAGATGGAGCTGCTGTTTAATGCAGTTAGATTATAATAGAAATGTGTTCTAGTGCCAGAGCCGTTTGTCATCGTGAAATTTGTTGTAAAATTAAATTCAAGCAATGCGACTGACAATGCCTCGTTGGCTGAGATGTTTATAAGAGTGAAGGTTTGCGAAAATTTTGAGTTATTATCTGTTGTTGGGGTTACATATGACACTATCGGCCTAAGATGAATCTGGATTGTCCTGGTTGCAGAAACTCCGAAGTTATTGACTGTGTCATTTCCAAATATCTTATATGTATAGTTGCCGTCATTTAAGTTAGTGACATTATAATAGAAATGAGTTCTTGTGCCTGAACCGTTTGTCATGGTGTAATTAGTAGTACCGTTCCATTCCAGCAATGCAACTGAGAGCTCTTCACTTGCAGAGATGTTTATCAAGGTAAAATTTACTAAAGTCTCATTATTGTTAATTGGAGAAGGATCAACATAACTTAGGGTTGGGGAAACATCATCAATAGCTCCGGAAACAACCAATGCAAATGTTTGCTTGCCTGAGCCTAAAGCAATATTTTTTGCGCTTACATTTACAAAATAATCTCCTATCGGCGGAGAGTTGAGGGTTATCTGCTCAACATTATTGACTGTATCAAGAGATGAGTTATAGGGAGCAACAAAGTTATTGCCATAATATATTGAGCCATTTGGAATTGTGACTAGCAGATTTAAGTCATTTACTAGCTGTGTAGCTGCACTTAAGGCAGCAGGATAATCTGTCCAGACTAAAGTGAATTTAAGCTGGATATTTGTGTTTGTATTTTTGTAAGTATTTGTCCAGTTGCCACCTGTGCTGAATCTTGTTGCATTGTCGGAAAATCTTATCATTCTTGGTGATGAAGGAAACATCGTATTTGTAAGATTTATTCTTCCCCATCCAGAATGGTTGCTAGGAATGCCGTAGCCAATATCAACTGCGCCGTTTATCAATGCAGCTTTGATCAAGGCAGCTGTCGGATCACTTACACTTCTGTTCTGCACAAAATCTGCCTGACTAATGTTGCGCTTCCTGCTGCAATAGGTGTTGCCATGCTTGTTCCTGAGCAATAAGAATAGTTTCCGTTTGATTCAAATGACGTTGTACAAGCAGAAGTTCCTGCTAATGAAGATTTAGTAGAAACTATAGATGTTCCTGGAGAAACAACATCTGGTTTTATGCGTTTGTCACCTGCAGGACCACGGCTGCTGAATGATGCAACTTGATTTATATTATCCGCAGAAGTGCCTTTGCTTGCTCTTAAGTTTTCACTCGCGCCAATTGTAATAATATTCTTAGCTATTGCAGGCCTGCCAACAGTATTTAATGTGCCGCCTGTTCCGTCTGTTCCGCCTGCTCCATCATTGCCTGCAGCAAATAAAATTACCATATTGCTGTAGTTCCAGATAAAATCATCTGTATTGCGAGGATCTGCCCCATATACTTGATTATTTTCTCCCCAGCTGTTGCTATGTAATCTTGCGCTAGTATTGTATGCCTGTGTGTATAAATCATGCAAATCTGTTGGAGGATAAACAGTTGTGCTGCCTGCGTCATCACCAATTGCCTGGAAGATGAGAGTTGCGCCAAAAGCCATACCCTTAAACTGTCCATTGCTTCTGTTGCCATTGCCAACAATACTGCCTGCAACATGAGTTCCGTGGCCGTTTGTGTCATTTGCACTTGAATCATATAAATTGTATATTGTTCCTATGCGATTATCAAAGTCTAAATGTATGTCGCCTGTTGTGGTATTAGAATCTACTCCTGTATCAATGCCAGAATCCGCAACTGCAATTATCTGGCCAGAGCCGTTTAGGTTATAAGTATTCCAGATGGTGGTTGCATTTATTATCTCAGATGCATTGTCATTAAAAATCTTATATCTGGGCTGTGGCTCGATCCATTCAACTTCTGGCAGATTTGCAATAGCATTTAAGTCATTTGAATCTGCGTCTATTAATACAATATCACTTGATGTAGTCCTAACATTTATTCCTGCATTTTCTAATTGTGAGCTGACTTCATCAATCTCAGAACCATCAGCAATAATCACTCTATATTGGGTTTTAAGAGAAGAAGAAAATGATGATGAAGATTCTGTGTTAAATGAAGATAGCGCATTATTATTATTATTTCCAGTTACCGTATTTGCGCTAATCTCAGGAGACAGCTTATACTCTGCTTTATACTCAGCTATCTGGTTGACAAAGTCGTAAGCTGCAATTGCTTCTAAGTCATTTTGCTTTATCTTGAGCAAGAATGCATTATTAGGGATATATTTGTTAAAGTTTAAGCTGAATTTGTTTTCCAGCTCTTGCTTCCATTCGTCTCTAATATTGTCTGCAAACTGTAGTATATATAATTTCTTTTTATTGCCTCTCTCTTCTTGTGATGCTGTTGAAAAGCCTGATTTTTTTAGGGATGGAATTTTTTGATTGCCAACCTTTTCTATTTTTGCATTATGCAGATTAATTTGGTTTTTTTGGTTATCGATTTTATTCTGTTTAATACCATTAATGCTATTTTCATTATTACTATGGCTACTGCTAAAGATAATTGCAGGCAAAACCACTAATGCTATTACTACCAATATCACAAAAAACAGCAATCCTATCTTTGCGTTTTTATTAATTCTGTCTCTCATTTAACAATGACCTCTTTTAACATAACTTTAGCTTCAGATGTTGTGATTTTGTTTTCTGATTTTTTGCTAACTATTTTTTCTTCAAAATATCTTTTAACTGCGTCAATAAGCTTAGGCTGCGCATTCTTGCCGAGCGAATAATATATCTTCTCTACCTGCGTGCCCCATGAATAATCTCCATGCTCAACAGCTACTTTTTCGATCTTTAGCTCTTCAAGAGAAACGCCTTTTCTTAAATGATAATATATGCTTCTTAGGGTGACTTTTGGAAACAAGTCGCAGTATATCCTATATATGTCATAGCCATAGCCTTTCTGCAAGAAGTAAAGTATCTCAACTATGTTCTGGCGAATTACAGAATGCACTGGTCTACCGCGCGGAATAATCAACACCCCATTTTTACAATTGATATTTATAACTTTACAACTTTCAGTATCTCTCAATGTTTCAATATTTCTAAGTATTTTAGTTAAGAGGTTTAAAGTATGTTTACTCCTATTTATACTTTATTGTTTATATGGAAAAGAAATAGGGGATAAAGATTAGTTTTCATTATTTTGCACTGGACATTCTCCTTCGGCACTGGACAAACTTGGTTAAACTATATAAATAACAACATCTTTCTATTTTCCAGAAAACGAGACGCAAAACTTTCAAATTAAGCTTTTTGCCTGCTAGCAAAATCCTTTTACAAAGTATTGCTCATCATCTTTTTCTGGGAGTGGTCCAAACTTAACTTTTACAAAGTATTGCTCATCATCTTTTTCTGGGAGTGGTCCAAACTTAACTAAATGGAAGTTTGGAGGATGATTAAAATGGAATTAAAGAATAATGATATAAAACTAGCTGAAATGATAGGTATACTTTTAGGAGATGGTTCTCTTAGCTTAAAGGAAAATAATCCTAAATCTATTAATCGTTTACAAATAACCCTTAATTCTCGTGATGACCTAGAATACATATCATATGTAAAGACTTTACTTCATGAGTTGTTAGGTATTCAACCACACTTAAAATTTCGTAAAAATGAAAATGCTGCTGATTTGCGAATATATAGAAAAGAGATTATTAATTTTCTTATTAAGAATATTGGATTAAAGTTATCTCCCAAATGGGAAAGAGCAGTTATACCTGCCAAATTCTTAGAAAATAATCTAGACACATATGTTATCAGAGGTTATTTCGATACAGATGGCAGTTTAGTGACGACAAACAATAATGGCACTATTTATCCTCGATTGGAGATGAAAGTATGCCCTTCTCCGATGCAAAATCAATTTATTCAAATCTTAAAAAAATACAATTTTAAATTTGGAGTTTATAACATAGGAAAAGGAAAAGTTAGAATTCAATTAAACGGCAAAGAACAGTTAAAAAAATGGCTATGTATAATTGGTTCTAGTAATCAAAAGCATTTAGATAAAGTTAAGAGATTTATATAAAACTAGCGAGGGCTGGATTTGAACCAGCGACCTCTGCACTTAGCATACTTTTCTGTTATGCCAATATGGGTGTCCAAAGCAGATGTGCCATATGAGCCTTTCGCGATTGCTTCTAAACGAAGCAATCTCATCGAGCACTCCTGACTGCTCTACCTCGCTATAGTCTTCAAGAAACCCAGCGTTTTTATAAATCTTTTGAAATAGAATCAACAAAACTTATAAATATTAACTTAATTATAGCTAATCTATGGCAAAACTAAGCGCTTGTCTGATCGTAAAGAATGAAGAGCAATTCATAGCCAACTGCCTAAACTCCATAAAAGAATTGGCAGATGAAATTGTAATCGCTGACACAGGCTCAACTGACAAGACAAAAGAGATTGTCAATGAGTTCAAGAAAACTTTCCCTAATCTAAAATTATTGGACTTCAAATGGAGCAATGATTTCTCTGCGGCAAGGAACTTCTCAATTGAAAACGCAACAGGTGACTGGATTCTGGTAATTGATGCAGATGAAACAGTTGCAAAAGATGATCACTTTAAGATCAAAGATTTTATCTCTAACAAGAATTACAAGCAATATTCTGGATTTAGCTTTGTCCAGCGAAGCTATACTGATGAATTCAAGAGGGAAGCATTTGAATATCGCGGAAATGATGGGTATAAAGAATGTAATGAGTATTTAGGCTGGGTTCCTTCTAGATTGACAAGGCTTTTCAGGAATAAGAAAGAATTCCGCTTTAGAAATGTTATTCATGAGCTTATTGAGTATTCTATCAATGAATCTTCCGGAAAGATATTTGCTGCTGATGTGCCAGTACATCATTTCAAATTCAAGAGAAGTGAAGACAGAAAAGAAAAGAAATTAGCAATGTATCGCGAATTGTTAGAAAAGAAGGTTATCGAAAATCCAGAGAATGCAAAAGCCCTTTTTGAGTTAGGGACTTTCTATAGGTATATTGGAAAAAACAAGGAAGCAATTGCATTGCTGGCAAAAACCCTTGGATTGAGGAAAGATTTTACAGAAGCATACTTTGGTATGGGAGAGGCTTTTCAGAACTTAGAAGATTATACTGCTGCTGTAGAGTGTTATCAAAAAGCAATTGATAACTGTAAACAAACCAACACTAAATTTAAGGATGCATATTTTGGGCTAGGTGTCTGTTATACTAAAATGAACATGCTAGGAGAAGCAGCTGAGATGCTGCAGAAAGGATTGCTGCTCGATCTGCAAAACATAAATGCATTAACTAATTTAGGGGCAGTATTTGAGAAACTTAAGCTGTTTGATAAAGCCATTGCTTCATTGCAAAGTGCAATAGTGCTCTGCCCGACTAACGCAAGAGCATATTTTAATTTAGGTATTGTATATGAAAAGCTTGGAAGAATAAAAGATTCAATAAAAGCATATGAAAAAGCAGTTGAATTTGATTACAAGAGAAAAGAAGACATACTTCAAAAATTAAACGAGCTTCGCGGCAATAAAAAACCAGAAGCCAAATATACATATGGGATGAGCTATGATAAAAAAGGAGAAGCCAGGGTAAATAGGCTTTAATTCTTGCATATATACGAAAACATTTAAATATAAGACAGCAGTTTTATGCTTATTAACAATTTTATATAAAAATTTTTATTATTTTGTATTTTTGAGGTGCAAGTATGGAACAATCAAGACCATTAGATGCTCTGAACAGAGCAAGAAATAAAAGAGTTATTGTCGAGCTAAAAGGCGGCAAACAGTATGTAGGCAGCTTAAACGCATTTGACATACACATAAATGTGGTGTTAGATGATGCAGAAGAGCGAGTAAACGGCGAAGTTATTAGAAAAGTCGGTACTCTGTTTATCAGAGGAGATACAATAACAATCATATCAACAGCAAATTAATCGCAGATAAGCAAAATTAATAGTAATTTAACTGTGATTTAAATTTAAGGAAATACTTTTATTTGGTGAGAAAGAATGACAAAAGGCACATCATCAATGGGCAAGAAATCTGGCAAGAAGAACATGATTTATTGCCGAAGATGCGGTTTCAGGAAATACCATATAAGAAAGAATAAGTGTGCAAGCTGCGGTTATGGCAGATCTGCAAGGCTGCGAAGTTATAGCTGGCAGAAAAAGTAAAAAAGTTTAGGTTATATCCAGGTTATATCCAAGAAATAGGTGAAACAAAATGGTAATAAGTCATGCAAAATCATTAAGAAAGCCATCAGGCGGACGATTTAAGATTTTCAGAAAAAAGCGCCAATATGAGACAGGCAGCTTGCCAACTTTTCCAAGGCCAGGCGTTACAAAGCTGAATGTTTTAAAAACGATGGGCGGCAATATAAAAGTAAAGTCATTGTCAGTTGAATTTGCCAATGTCATTGATCCAAAGACAAAAAAAGCTTTTAAGGCAAAAATACAGATAGTAACAGATAATCCAGCTAACCGGTTTTTTATCAGAAGAAACATCCTGACAAAAGGCGCTATTATCCAGACAGATAAGGGAAAAGCTAAGTATCAGCGAAGAGTTTTTTCTCCTCTACTCCTATTTAATAACTGTGATAATAGGAAAGTTTTGTATGTTGTGTTAGCTGATGTTGTTGTTAGATAGTTTTGCCCGAAAAAACTTGGCTACGTGATACGGAATTGTGTTCGTCATAAAATGGCAGTCGCCGCAGCTTTGATGTTGTTATAGCTAAACAAATACTCATTTTCTTATTAAATTACTAAATATTTATAATCTAAATTTATTTCTTTTAATGTTATGGCCAAAATATTGCTTGAACAAGCATATACCAAATTTCATGAAGCATATGGCCCTCAAGGATGGTGGCCTGTTGCAGAAGAAAATTCTTTTGTCCCTACCTATCACAAAGCAGATTATTCTTATCCACAAACAGAAAAACAAGAGTTTGAAATTATTTTAGGTGCAATTTTGACGCAAAATACTTCGTGGAAGAATGTGGAAAAAGCAATAATTGCTCTGCACAAAAATAATTTGGTTGATATTAATAAAATTGCTAAAGTTGATCAGAAGAAACTTGCATTACTCATAAAATCGGCTGGGTATTTTAATCAGAAGGCAGAAAGATTGAAGATAATTGCAGGATATATTAAAGATAAATATGCAGGAAAAGCCAACAAATTATTTGACAAACAAAATAGTGATACAGGAATTGCTGAACTAAGAGATGAGCTGCTTGCAATCAAAGGCATCGGTCCAGAGACAGCTGACTCCATCATTCTGTACGCTGCAAAAAAACCTGTGTTTGTAGTTGATGCATACACAAAAAGAATATTTGCTAGGATTGGTTTGCTAGATGAGAATAACAATATAACTAACAACAACAATACTAACAATCAAAATCAACTAAAATACGATGAGATACAGAAATTGTTTCATGATAATCTGACGCATGACCGCAAACTATTCAACGAATACCATGCATTGATAGTTGAACATGCAAAGCAGCACTGTAAAGTTAAGCCGATATGCAAGCAATGTCCTTTGTTAGATGTTTGTGAATATGAACGCAAAATCTTATAAACTAATGTATATTTACTAAGAAAATGGCTGAGCCAATAATAATCATCCCTGTTGCATTATCTGTGATTTGGATAGTTTTTGTAATATTGGCATTCTTCTTCAAAATTTTCAGGACAATACTTAAAGTATTTTTCATAGTAAATATTGTTTTGTTTGCAGTAACTGCAATATACGGATATCTGCTTTACAAGGATTTTATTGACTTAAAAGAGAATTTTCCTACGCAAGAAAAATTATTTCTGCTGCAAGATGGTAAACAGTATATAGCAGGCTTTACCATGACAGAGTTGAGTATGGGAGATGACAAAAGAAATGAAGATGGAAGCGAGTTACAAAGCAACGGCAAATCTTCTGGTGACTCTCCTCAGCTGCCGACAAAGCCACTTTCTAAAGAGATACTTGCATCATATTCTGGCAAAAAGCTTTCTGAGATATTGGAAGACAGATATAAGATAATTATAATCAATGTAGATATGTTCAAAAAACTGAAGCGCATCAGCTTGCAGCCAGGCTTGGAATTTACAGGCAATGAGCTTGTTACATTGATAAAGAAAGATAACTCATTTGAAAAATTTGCAGAAGTTATGGCTCAGGAGCAGCTGAAAAAGCAAGGTGTTTCCTCTAAAAGTTTAGGCTCAGGGCTTGATGCAGAAAAGCTGCAGTTCACGGATATGATTAAAAAATCTTTTAATATCAAGGACGAGGAAAGCTTTGATAGCCTACTGCTTATATTTATGGTCATGGGAACTTTCCAAGAGAAAGGCCCATTATTCTTAGTTGAGCAGTTTAAGACAGATAACATTGCAATATACCCAAATACTATTATCTTTAAAAGCATTAAATTAATTCCTGAAAGCGCCTTTGAATATGCAAGTAAAAAGCTAGTGGGCAATGTCGATCAGCAGACTCAAAAATAATATCATAAAACATAATCTATATATACTACATTTAATTTATAATGTCTAAAAAAGAGGTAAATCATGGGGATACTAGATAAACTGATGTTCTGGAAGAAGGATGACTTTTCTGATTTAGGTTTAGGCAAAGACTTTGATCTTGGCAAAGATTTTGATTTGAGTGGCGATATGGACACAAAAAAGCCAGGCTCTGCCACTAATCCAAATAATGCTGCAGCAAAAAATGCTTTTGGCCAGGATTTGGGCATGACAGAAGATTTTACAGGCACTTCACCAGCTGCTGGATCATCTGTGCAATTAAATTTAAACGCAGGACAGCAAGCACAGCAATATTCCCAGAATCAAAATGCATTTCAGCCAAGTTTTGCACAGCAGCAGGCTTCTCAGCCAGTGCATCAATTTCAACAGCCACAAATGCAGCAGCAACAATTTCAATATCCACAATCTTCTCAGTATGGCTCAAGCCCTGATCTACAGCTGATCTCTGCAAAGCTAGATGCGATCAAAGCATATCTTGATACAATAAATCAGCGCCTTGCTAACTTAGAGCAAGTTGCCAGAGGCGAGACTGGGAACAGAAGATGGTAAATCAAATAGATATTTCTCAATCTGAGCGAAAGTATTAAATATCTAACTATTATATTAAAATAAGAGAAACATGGCAACCATCCTTAAATTAAATGACAAGACTAGAACAATCATTAAAGCCAGCCTTAATATGGAACAGAGTATATTAGATTTGGGGTTAAATAAATGGCAGTATAAACTAAGGGAGTTTGAAAAGAGCCATAAGATTTCTACTGAAGAATTTGTAAGCAAATTTACAAAAGGCAAGCTTGGAGATGATAAAAAGTGGTTTGAGTGGATGTTCGCATACAACGCATACAACCACGTCAAAGAAAAGCTTAATGCTGTTAAAGGTATAGATATATGATTCATGATTACTTCTCAAATGTTCAAAAAAAGATAGAAGCAATTAGATGGCTTTTTATAGAGCATACCCTACACATTGACTTTGTCTCTGATGAGATGGGAATTATCATCGGCAAAATTATTTTTGTTGATAAGTCAACATTAGAATTTATGGAATTAGTTAGCTTGCAAAAATCAGAATATAGGTTTCAATATACCTGCATGCAGTAAAATGAGATTTATCGATGTACTTGAAGTTGTTGCTGAAAAAGTCATTGATAATCTGAATCTATAAATACCTTAGCGATTATCTGTTTAAAATGGCAAAAAGAACAACTAAAATCAAATATCAGCTCATAGGCCCACAGATAATTCTGGTATATTCGGTAATTGTTATTGTTATTTTTTTGGACCAGCTTACTAAATACCTCATTAAGACAAAGATGTATTTGTATCAAAGCATTCCTGTTATAAAAAATGTCTTTCATATTACATACACTACAAATACAGGCGCAGGCTTCGGGATCCTGCAGAATTACAGGTGGTTTTTTATCTTATTCACTGTAATATTCATGGGTTTTGTGTATTACACTTATCTGGTCCACACAAGAAAGAATAACAGAGATATTTATTTTGACATCTGCATCGGTTTATTGGTAGGTGGCGCATTAGGCAATTTCATTGACAGGTTAAGGTTTGGCTTTGTGGTTGATTTTTTTGATTTCAGGATCTGGCCAACATTTAATATTGCAGATAGCGCTGTCAGCATTGCTGCAATTGGCTTGATTATTTGGCTGTGGAAAAAGTGACTGGGTAATAATCAGTAATTCATCATTTCTCACTAAATCTTAGAATCTATACTCAAAGCAAATAATATCGGACATTTGTTTGCTTTTCGTAATAAGCAAAGGCAAGTTATAGCCGAAAACAAATATAATTTGGCAATAGTTGTCTTCTACTAACATTGAAAGACATTATTTCATATCCAAATATTTGTGTCTTTCAATATATATATATATCCGGAAATTTGTTGCCTTTGATATATATAGCTCTTATCTGCATTTATTTATTCCAAACAGCTATGCGCTTTATACCCTTTCTTTTTAGCATCTTCCTTGCTAGCTAGCCATACCCTATTCTTTTTATTTATCTTCTCTGCCCACTCGCATTTTGGCGCATGGTAGCTAGTACTAGATTTGCTGGCAACAAATTTGCCTGGAGAATATTCAGCAGTATACTTACTTGATTTTTTTTGGGGTAAGGATTTAGTGGTTTTTTTAGATTCTTTATCTTCAGATTCTTTTCTCTCTGCTTTATAAGTTTGCAGCTCCTTAACTTCTTTTTCATCTGCTTTTTCAAATTCAATGTCTTCAAAGATTACGTTTGCATCAGAAGCTTTTTCTTGCAGTTTTCTAGGCATAGGCTCTGGAATCTTAAACCTATCAAAATCTCCTGGCAGCTTATTAGCATTTGGCTTGGGATAACTTTGCTTATCTAGTTTATTCAAGCTGATTACGAATCCAAGCAATCCTACAAAGCTTAATAACACAAAATTATACAATCTAAATCCATAATTGAAGTATAGGAATAATGTATTGACTAATGTTACTGCAAAGAAAACAAGCAATAATGGATATGAGAAATCAAGTTTAAAATAAACTCCTGCCATTGCAATTAACGCAACTGCTAAAAAAAGCCCAAGGAGCATTAATTCTCCAATAAATGCCTTCCTATGAAGCTCAAAAACTCTTGGAATAAACTTTACAAAGAATAATAACAATACAGCATTTAATGCTATAACCACCCCTGTATTTTTGTTCATTGTAGTGGTAAGGAAATGTTTGTTTTATTTAAAGGTTTTGGTTATTAGTATTTTAGAGTGGTATCAATAGTAACCACTTATTGAATACAATTAACAAAAAAGTTACTGATTCTCGGTAGTGTTAGTGTTTGACTGACAGAAAGTATTTTATAGTAATAGTACTTTCTGCTGTATATGATAAACATAATATGCCTCAAATGTGAAACCAAGTC
>JACPBN010000020.1 GCA_016180275.1 Candidatus Woesearchaeota archaeon | reverse complement strand
CAAGCCAATAAAACTAAGCTCAAGTTCTATCTCTTTCAGCTCTTGTTTCTTTTGCTCTTCATGCTTAGCTTTTTCCTGCACCCAGACATTTATTAAGTATGGAATAAACATGAGAATAAAGACTGCGCCTTCTGCCTGCGTAATTTGCTTGTCCATGCTTAATACTAATACAGTAATAGCTATAGTGACTGCAAAAATACCATCTCGAAGTATAAGTGATTTGCTGACTGGCAATGGCTTAATCATTGCGCTTAACCCAGTCATTAGTCCAATGTTGCAGATGATTGAGCCGATGATAACCCCCAAACTGATGTTTATATGCCCAAGGAGTGTTGAGTAGATTGAGATAATAATTTCAGGCAGGCTTACCATGATAGAGACAAGAATGAGGGCAATAGCTATATTTGAAGTTCCAAGTTTTTTTGCCACCGGCACTAAGCTGTCAGTTGCCCAGTCACTTCCCTTTGTAATCATTAAAATGCTGACAACTGCAAGTATTAGAGCAAATAGTAAAGCCATGTTGCTGATTAGAAATTGTTTTTAGGTATATATATGTTGTTGTTATTGTATGCGCATAGCAGCTGCCGCCAATTTAGTTGGCACAGATTTAGTAACTAAGAGAATGTTGCGATGGGCAAGACCATTTAGTAACTCCTCAACTAACACAGCACGCAAAACTTTTCTATTATCACATTTGCTAAACACAATGTAGAGGAGGAGCAACTCTTCGTATAATCAATAATAGTGCCAACGGCGGCAGCTGCTTCGTAAATGTTTAGAATGCACGCTGTTATTAGTAAACACATTAATAGACTCCACAAAAAAGCTACAGCCTATCATTAAACCTAAAGATATCTTCACTTTCAAAAAGCATTTTCCTCCTAAAATTGCACTGGACATCAAAAATAATTGTTATACCAATTATAACCTTGTTATTTTACTCTTTTACAGCTTATTTATAAGCCACTGGACACTGGACATTCTTGGCTAGAATTTATAAAGTAAAATACTATTGCAATAAAGATGAAAACTTACATTATGCGGATTGGAACATCTAAAGCATACTATCCTAAAATAACCCCTATCTTTGGGATTGGGCATTACAAGCCAAAAGAACTTGGCGAGGATGAGTTTTCAAAGAAGGCAATATTTTTTTATAAATATGGAAATGACCTTGATTTTTTCCTTGATCAGTTGATAGATTTGTTCAGATTGCGTTTTGAAAACGACTCAGTTAAATTTGATGTGATTACTTTATATCCAACATCCAAAAAAGATGGGATAAATAAGAATATGGAAACCCTGATCAAAAGGTTGAGTGAATCCATTAATCTACCCTATAGGCAAATCATCAGAAGAATTAAAGATATAAAACAAAATCATACTTTAAAGACATTTGAAGATAGGGTAGCCAATATTCAGGGCTCAATAGAGATCATAGAAGACGTAAAAGGAAAAAACATCATAATTTTAGATAATTCCTGCACTACAGGCATCTCACTTATAGATGCGGCTAATTTATTATTAGATAAAGGAGCTGATCATGTGGCATGTATCTGTCTTGGCTTAAGCTGTAAAGAAAAAGATACAGATTATGTGGATTTAAACAAAACATTAAAATACTCTAAAATCTCAACTATATTTAAGGCGCCATTCGTACCTAAGGAAAAGAGAGAACAATGGAAAATGCAACTAAAACAATGAAATTATTGGCTATGAGAGATAGCCATGGAAACAAGCAGATAATAGATTTGATTGCGTCTTATGGCAGCCTAGATGCTGCGTATGAAAATCTTTTTAGAAGATCAGTGATAAGAGAAAGTCACTTAAAGAAGTCTCAGGATACCATGGATTTTTGCAGATCTAACAGCATTGATATCCTAACTTATTTCGATGCAGAGTATCCTGATAATTTAAGGAAGCTCAGCTCTCCCCCATTAGTGCTTTTTACCAAAGGAGATCTAGGCTTATTAAAGATGCCTTCTGTATCGATAGTTGGAACAAGAATTCCATCAGATACAAGCTTAAGATGGGCATACGAAAATGCAAAAGAGCTGGCTTGCTTAGGATATACTATCATTAGCGGCGGAGCATTAGGAATTGATGCTTCTGCCCACAGAGGTGCGTTAGATGCAGATGGCAAGACAATCTGTATTTTAGGCTCTGGATTAAATGAGGTATATCCAAAACAAAATCAACAGCTTATTGAAAAGATATCTAGTAAAGGATTGGTCATATCAGAATATCTGCCAAATTACCATGTTAACAGGATTTCTCTCTTAGAAAGGAACAGGATAACTTCAGGCCTTGGAGATAAGATACTTATAGTGGCAACTGGAATTTCAGGCGGTACAATGTCCCAATATAAAACAGCTTTATCGCAGAAAAAGCAGATATTTTGCCCTTCTCCAATATTAAGCTTAGAGCCATCTGAAGGGATAAGGCAGATAATTGAGACTAATGATAAAGTAAGAGTTATTACGGGCATAAAAGAGATGCTTGAAGCAAAAGATGAGCCGATGACACAGAAGATGATTAGGGCTTATGCTTAACTTCTGAGGAGATAATAAATTCTAATTATAATCTAAAAAATAAGATATAAACTAACATGAAACTAAAAGGCAAAAACTGCACAACAAAGAAGATGTTAGAAGAGATTTCAAAAGGCGGAGGTAGAATAGGAGTAAAGGATATTAAAGAAATTCAAAAATTATCTTCAGAAGATAAACTACTCGAAGCATTCTTTTCAATAATAATTAGATTAGAGTATCAGCTTAAAGCTAATCATCATAATAAATTTCACATTGACTGGAATAAGGTTTCTAAAAAAGAAGAGCAAGAAAGAGACATAAATAAACTATGGGAAGAATTCACAAAAGAAGTTGATAAGTTTGCAACAATAATTGTTGTTTCGTATTCTACCAATTTAATAAAAAAAGGAACCTATGATAGATTAAACAGATTAAGAGTCCTAAGAAATGATATAGCACATAACTTAACATACCATGAACCTAAAAAATTTATAACAAAAAAAGAAGTTAGATATGCAATAGAAGAAGGAATTAATTTATTAACTGAACTTAATCAAATTCAATTACATATTATTACAGAGAATAAGAAAAATATGCCTAATTAATTATCCATAATTCATATCCTGTCAATCTCGCCAAGACAGTCATCCACAAGCTTCTGGCAGTTTGAAAGCATGTCCCTCAAGCTGAAATCTTCTGTTGCGCTCTTTATCTGCCCTAATTTATCAGTTATCTGCCTGAAGAATCTTATAAGGTCGCCTTCCTGCAGATTTGTGTTAGCATGTATCTTGAACAGATTATGCCCATGGTAAAGAGGATGGATGACTGCAGTTAAGCTTTGGATATGCTTAAACCTTTTTTCGTGAGCCAGGTATTCATCCTCATGGATCATTTTCTTAAGCGCATCTGCAAAGTTTGAAGGATAGATCTTGCCAAATTCAGTCTTCTCCCTTGCTTCATAGCAGATGCATGCAACTGCAAGGAGCATCTGGTAATCATTCAATTTTGTGTAGAAATCTGTTGCGAATATCTCTCCTGTAAGTATCTCATCAGAATATATCTTTGAGGAAAAAACGCCTTTTGAAGTCAGCTTATTTCCCTGCACATAGCCCATTTTTTCCAGTTTTTTCTTAGAATTGTAAAATGCATTATGGCTTATTGCATTCTCTCTGTCCATAAAGTGCTTGCCAAATCTTTGAAATGAATGGAAGCTTTTGCATAATATCTCATCTATCTCCTGCTCATTGTGCTGCATTATAAGGTTCAGCACAGTATTTACTGAAAGCCTGAACTGTGACCTTATTGGGAGAGTATCTGAATGGATTATTGTCTTGATTTTGTGAAAATCAAAATAATTTCTCTCGACCATTATGTAGACAAACCCTTCAACATCAATGCCGCGCCTTCCTGCTCTTCCGGCTATCTGGAAATATTCTTTGGATGTCATCATCCTAAATGAGACACCATCAAATTTTCTTAATGATTCAAAGCAGACGCTTTTTGCAGGCATGTTTATACCTACTGCAAATGTTTCTGTTGTATAGAGAACTTTAATGAGCCCTTGCTCAAAAAGCTCCTCGACAATCTCTTTTAATATAGGAAGCATGCCTGCATGATGAAAAGCAATTCCAGAAGGAAGCACTTGCCTTAATATCCTTGTCGTGTCAAGCTTATTTATATGATTTTGCGGAAATAAGTTTTTCTCATATAGCTGCATTGCTTTCTTTTGGCAGCCTATTCTTGAGAAGCTGAAAAACATGCAAGGCAGATTATCTTTAATTTCTCTTATCAATTCAAAATGTACAGGCAGCTTTGGCCTTTCTCTATGCTTAAACCTATTATGCCTTTGGTGCATAGCTTTCTCATATGTCGGAATCTCCATGACATCTTTCAGATTTTTCAATGTGGTGACGCCAAGCTCTGCATCAAAAACATTGACGTGCAGCGGCACTGGCCTCTCTTCATGCTTTACTACAACAACTTCATGGCCTTTTATTGCTTCTATCCATTTTGCAAATTCATCAGCATTTGGGATTGTTGCTGACAAGCACAAGATTCTTACATTATGCTTTGAGAATATTATTGATTCTTCCCAGACATAGCCGCGTTCAATATCATTTATGAAGTGTATCTCATCAAAAATAACGTATGATACTTTGCTTGCAAACGGATCATTGCTCAGCACCATGTTTCGGTAAATTTCAGTTGTCATTATAAGGATAAGGGCATCTGGGTTTTTTTGGACATCTCCTGTGATTATGCCAACATTATCCTTGCCATAGCTTCTGCAGAATTCCTTGTATTTTTGGTTGGAAAGCGCTTTTATGGGCGCAGTGTAGATGACTCTTATCCCTTTTTTGAAATCCCTGTCAATGATGTAATCTGCTATGAGTGTTTTGCCTGAGCCTGTGGGAGCAGAGACTACAACAGACTTATTGTGCTCAATCGCTTTTATCGCATCTTCCTGAAACTTATCTAGTTCAAGGTTCTTGTATTGCATAATACGCTAAGAAAGCTGATGTGTTAATAAAATGTTGGTGGGAAATAACACTAATAGGCAAATTATTAATTCATTATCTAACCCCGTTAACTCCTATTCTTCATGATTATTAACCTCTCTTCAGAATTTTTGCTTCCAATTGGATGAAAAGGAATATGATTCTTTAAAGTCGCAATCTGGGTATGTAGGTGAAAGTTCTTTGAGGTTCCAATTTGGCACCTCAAACCCTGAACGAGGTGGAAGAAGATATTTGCCATATGTTTTTACCGAACAAGGTGTTTCGATGCTTTCAGGAGTATTAAGAAGCGAAACAGCAGTTAGGGTCAGTATCCAGATAATAAATGCATTTGTAGCCATGCGCAAGTTTATATCTAAAAATGCTGAACTTTTCAGTCGGCTGGATTCTGTTGAGAGAAAACAGCTCTCATTTGAGATTAAGACAGATAATAATTTTGAAAGGGTATTTACTGCAATTGAAGATAAATCTTTCCAGAAAAAACAAGGCATTTTCTTTGATGGACAGGTTTTTGATGCATACAATTTTGTTTCTAATCTGATTAGGAGCGCTAAGAAGTCAATTGTATTAATTGACAATTATGTTGATGATTCTGTGTTGATGTTATTCTCTAAAAGAGATAACGCTGTTAAGGCAGTAATTTACACAAAAAACCTGTCAAGGCAACTAAAGCTAGATCTGGAAAAATACAATTTCCAATATCCATTTATTGCCATACAAGAATTTAATAATTCTCACGATAGATTTCTGATAATTGATGAAAAAGATGTTTATCACATTGGCGCTTCTTTGAAGGATTTGGGAAAGAAGTGGTTTGCGTTCTCAAAGTTTGATAAAGAAGCTGCGAGAATGCTGGAAAAATTGAAATGACCAGTGCTGATATGAACAAAAAGAAGTATTAAGGTAAAATAATAAGGGATAAAGTTTGGAAGTGTCCGAAAAAAACGGACAGCTGAAATTAATGGCTGATTATGGCAGATTAAGGAACTGCTTATAGAAATATTTTAATTTGAGATAAATACATACGAATAAGTGTATGTGCACAATCCAAGGATTAATTTTTTTTGGTGTGCCCATACAAAAAATCAGCTCCTAATCAAAATAATCCGGATCATCGCTTCTGATTGTTATCTCTGTCCTGTTCCTTATTACTTTCTTCTCGGTATTTCTGCCTGATTCTCTTTGAGGTTGTTTTTGCTGATTAACTTCCCTAACCATCGGCTTTACATCATTAAACTCCAAGACTTTTTTTAAACTTATACTGCCGCATTTCATGCACGAGAAAAACACCCCAAATCTGCCGTTCAGGATGTCAAGCGTAGAGCCGCAGATGCATTTCAAGCCGTCAAGCAGATCCTGCTTATGCGCAGCGCAGACAGGGACTTTCTGCGTATTCATTGTAGTTGCATGTTTCTGGCAGAATGGGCAGCTGTCTATCTTGCTCATGCCGTATCTTTTTGGGATGTACATAAGCATTGAGTAAGCTGGTTGTTTAAATTTGTTTGGTAAATTCTATCGAGAATTCAAATTGTGGCAATAAATATAGCTAAACCTAGCAACAAAGAAAAAAAAGAAAAATTATATGCCTCTCAAGACATATAAAAATGATGTAAGGTTTAGACGATTCTTATGCCAAATTTATTACAAAAACTTATGCCGACACTTATGCCAACGAAATGACAAAATAAAAAAAATAGTTGTGTGATATCAAAAAATAAAGATAAAAAACAAAAAAATCAATTGCAAGCTTATTCTTTTGGAAATCTTATATTATTACACAGTTATAATCCCAAGCTGCTCATTGAATCTTGCTGATTGCAATTTGCTTTGCTTTTTCTGCTCTTTTCCAAGTATCCAAGGTGAAGTCACGCCAGTCATTATTGTAATAACTGTTAGTTTGCCTGTCATGTTCTCATTGACTCGAGCTCCCCAGATGACATTTGCGTCATCATCCAGAGTTTCTGTGACTAGCTCTCCAATCCTTGCTACTTCTTCAAGTGTCATGTCTGGACCGCCTTCGACCTGTATCAAAGCTCCTGTTGCACCTGCATAGCTGATGTCCAATAATGGGTTGCTTAGTGCGCCTTTGACTGCTTCATCTACCCTGTTTGCAGTATCACTACTACCAACACCGATAGCTGCTACACCGCCATTTGTCATGATAGCTTTTACGTCAGCAAAGTCTAGGTTAACTAGGCTAGGTATTGCGATTGTCTCTACAATTCCACGAATCATGGTTGAAACTAATTCATTTGCAACTGCAAATGCCTGCTGTACTGGTAAGTTACCTGCAATCTGGACTAATCTGTTGTTGTCGATAACAATTACAGTATCGCAATTATTGCGCAGCTGCTCTAATCCAAATTCTGCCTTGTCAATTCTGGCTCTTTCAATCTTGAATGGCATTGTGACTGTGCCTAGGACGATTGCACCATTTTCTCTTGCTACTTTAGCAACTACTGGCGCACTGCCAGTGCCTGTACCACCGCCCATGCCTGCGCATACGAAAACTAGGTCGCTGCCTCTTAATGCATCTCTGATATCATTCAAAGCTTCCTGAGCAGCTTCTGCTCCTTTCTGTGGAAATCCGCCGCAGCCTAATCCTCTTGTTAAATTTTTCCCGATTAGAAATTTCTTTTCAACATTGATCATATCCAAGTGAGCTTTATCTGTGTTGCATGCTAAAATCTCTGCTCCCTTGATGCCTTTTTTATACAGCCAATTTACCATGTTGCTGCCGCCGCCGCCGCAGCCTATGACTTTAATATTTGCTGTTCCGACTTGATAATCTGCTCCGCTGTATCCATTGGAGTTCTTTAATGCTTCGCTTACGAAAAATTCCATATCTGGTCACCTCTACGTTTTTTGTTTTTGCCTCGATACTAGGTTTTTAATATTTGAAATCAAGATTACTATCGAGAATAATCTAATAAAGCATACTAGTATATAAATATTACGTTTTTGTATACTGGTATATAGATACTTGTATCTGTAATAAGTTATAATAGGGATAAACGGGTTTTAAACTGAGGGATGTTATTTTAGGTATCTTAAAACTATTAGCCTACTATTTTTTTCTGCAATCGAAAGATTTATATATATCATGAGATATATCATGAGATATGACAACTGAAATTCATGTGAAAACTCGTAAATGGGGAGATTCGCTAGCTGTTATACTGCCAAGTGAGATAGTAAAAAAAGAAAAACTGCAAGTTAATGATGATGTGCATTTAATCGTGCAGAAGGAAACAGATTTAAGCGACCTGTTTGGCACCTGGAAATCTAAAAAAACACCATTGGAATTAAAAAATGAATCAAGAGAAGCCTGGGACTGA
This sequence comes from Candidatus Woesearchaeota archaeon, assembly GCA_016180275.1. Classification (GTDB taxonomy): domain Archaea; phylum Nanobdellota; class Nanobdellia; order Woesearchaeales; family UBA10200; genus UBA10200. The sequence continues at coordinate 6,631 of JACPBN010000020.1, read as the reverse complement.
GCAGATCATCTATTATGACACATATGCTCTTTATGCAATCGCGCTTGGCCAGGAGAATTATCTTTCTTTTGCAAAAGGATTTCATATCAAGACTTCACTGATGAATCTTTACGAATTATATTACAGCTTGTTGAGAGATGGGAAAGAACAGTTAGCTGAAAAATTTTTATTAAGAATATTGCCAAGCTGCATCGAGATAACTTCAGATATCGTAAAGAATGCAGCTAAATTCAGGTTAGAGAACTCAAGATTAAAGCTGTCATATATCGACTGCCTAGGATATACAATTGCAAAATCACATAATATTAAATTCCTGACAGGAGATCTTGGATTCAGAGATCTGCAAGACGTAATTTTTGTGAGATAAATTCTATTTCAGCAAAGGCAGATCCCCAGAAAACTTGTTTACTAAACTATCCTCACCAAGAACGCCTATTCCTATTGGAGTATCTTTGTTATAGGGATAAAACTTAAGGTCATTGCCATCTATCTGCTCTCCAAGCAATTCTTTCTCCAGATGAAAGAGCCCAGATGCGATGCATGCAGCTGCATTAGATGCAAACCCGATACCCATATCTTCCTTCAAGACTATCACAATCTTCATGATTTTGTCGAGAATAATAGTTTGCTTATTAAGATTTTGTTAAGAATTTAACAGAATATTTATATATAGATAATGTAAAATCTGTTAATATATTAACAAAAATGAGTATTTGTTTAGCTACAACAACATCAAAAGTGGTGGCGACTGCCATTTTATGACGAACACAATTCCACAATAACTAAACTAAGTTGCGACGGGCAATGCCATCAATATAAACATTTACTAACACGACACGCAATACTTTCCCAATTAAGAATCTAAGCCAGTGTTCGTCGCAGTCGCCACCACTTTATAGGATTTTATAACACAAGCTAAACAAATAGAAAAATGAAACAAGCACTAGATGAGATAAAAAAGAACAGCTGGTACAAGCAAGCAGGAAACATCAAGGCATACTACATATTTGGATGCTGCAAGGCAGCGATGGTCTGTTTAGGAGCTAAACTTGGCTTTTGGGCATTGACAAATGGAAAATATGTAGAAGCCTTTGAATTATATGATAACTTCGTTGCAATATCAAGAAAGAACCTAGAATTGCAAAAAAAAGATCCAAGACACATCGATAAATTTCTAAAGCTCTGCGAAAACAAAAGCGCATTATTATACAAATATTACAAAAAACTTGATTCAAGTAATATTGCGCAGATGAACATTAAGCAACTGCAAACCTCAATCAAGAGATTGGACGGATTAAACTATGATTACTGGTGCAGTGCATTTTTTTGTGACTTATACGACCCAAACGGTGAAGAGCTTCTGAAGCATGAATTAGAAAAAGAAAATACAATATTAACAGACAAAGAAACAAGCATCATGCTAAAGACATCCTGGCTTAATTATGCACAGGAAGAAAAGCTTGCTCTGCTGAATATTGCGCAATCAAGATTAAAGAACCTGCCTCAAGACAAGATCCAACAGCTGGTCAGAGAACATGCACAGAGATTTTTCTACATCAACAACAGCTGGGAATCCACTGCCATCTTAGATGAAGCATATTTCACAAAAAAATTAGCTGAAATTAGGGATCCAGAACAAGACCTCATAAGACTCACAACAAACTGGGAGCTTGAGCACAAAAAGATCCAGCAAAAACATAATCTTTCTGAGAATATTATGAATATTTTTTACTATTTCAGGCAATTATTTATATTGAGAGATAAGAGAAAAAAGCACACATTGCTTACAAACCATTATTATGACCTTTTGATGAAGCGAATATGCCAATTGCATGATCTTCCATTTGAGAAGATGGGAGTGATCAGGGTAGAGGAAGTCACAAAAGAGATTAATAAAGCCAACATTATGAATTTGATCTCGCAAAGAAAGAATCTGTTCCTTGAAATTTACACACCAAAAAAAAGTACATTTCTTTCAGGAGTTAAAGCTGTTGGGCTCTACAATCTTCTGCAGAAAAGCTATGGCCAGGTTGGGAATCTGCGCGGCTTAGGCGCATGCAAAGGAAAAGTGCAAGGAATTGTCAGAGTGATATTAGGCGAAACACATTTCTCCAAATTTAATGAGGGAGACATTCTTGTAGCGCCTATGACAAGGCCAGAATTTGTGCCATTGATGAGGAAAGCTTCTGCAGTTGTAACAGATGAAGGCGGCATAACCTGCCACGCTGCAATAATCAGCAGAGAGATGAACATCCCTTGCATTGTTGGGACACAGAAAGCTACTGCAAAACTTAAAGATGGGATGCTTGTAGAAGTTGATGCAAGCAATGGCATCGTAAAAGTTATCAGGCATCTGAAACTGTTGAGCGTGCAAAGCCTAGTTGACAAAGAGCTTGAAAAGAACCCTAATCTGATAGAAGTCTTAAAAGAAGATTTGCTCAACATAACTGCTGCTGCAGAGAAATTCAAGCCTTCGATCTCGCAACAGCTCGGTAAAGAGATCAAAGTTCATGCGATAAGCATGGCAGTCAGGAGATATGCAGAAAAGAACATTGTAAAATAGTATACTTTGGACAATATTTTTATATTTAGATACGCACATACTTACAAATAGATACAAATTAACATGTCAAAGATAAAAAGGCTTGCAAAAGAATATTCGCATAAGTTTCTTAAGACTATTTTCCAGAATGAGAAAACTTTGCTTATCGCTCTTATGTTTGTTGCCTTGATTTTTGTATTTTTATTTCTGAGAAACATTGTCCTTCCGATAATCTTTATTCCGATAGGCGTATTTTCAATGTACCTCTATGGATCTACCAGAAGCATGGTTGCGTTTGAGCTCGTCACTTTGTTTGCAGTCGTGACTGGGATTGCATATGGAGGATTCGCAGGCGCATTAGTAGGTGGCATTAGCTGCGCAATCGGCATGATTGTATTCACGCATGCAGACTGGAGCTATCCGTTATGGGTTGTTGCCGTTGCAATCGCAGGATACTCTGCAAGCTTTTTCTCTCCTGAAAATGTGATATTTGCCGGTGTATTGTTGGCATTTTTAGTTGATGCATTCTTTTATGCTTTGTATTTGCTTCTTGCCCATAATCCGGTCAAATTGACGATCTGGATCACATCACACACTTTCCTGAATTATATTGCGTTCTTGCTATTGGCAAAGCCGCTGCTTGCGATTATGCTGGCTTAATAGATTATACTCCAACTAGGTGTTAATATTAGCCAAGAGATTTATTTTGTTTCTTGCCAGAACGGGATTAAAGTATATTTGAAATTATGTTTTCTGAGAAAAGCTGATATATGCTGAATATATTCAGCCGGAACAATAAATACGCCATTGGCTATTTTCCTACCATTATATTCATTAAGAATCCCTTTTTTTAGATAGGTTTTATTATTAATTATTTGTTTATACCCATATAACATCCTCCAGACAGAGATGTTTTTGTTCCTATTTTTGCTAGGCATAACTGTAAAAAGGTAACTTGGCTCAGTTTTTAGCTCTCCCTTGTATTTTCCAAATAATTGTATGCCATTAGCTACAATGCTCCTTTTTAATTCATCCCATTCATTTAATTTGCCGACAGTGCAATGGATCTCATTTTTTATCCCAAGTAATTGCCAATATTTCTTTGCTTTTACACTGCCATAAAACTTCTCTTTTGTTTTTGCTATCTCGGCCTCTATTTTTTCATCTGTGACATCTATAAACAGGTCAACATCACTCTTAATATCAGCATCTCCTCTGGTAACTGACCCAAATAAGATTATTTGCCTTATCTTATAACATTCCTCAATATTCTGGATCAAAAATGATACAAAATCTGCTGCATATGCGATCAGCTTATAGTTCATGTTTGCTCACCTTACTAAAGATTTCTTTCAATTTATTGAAATCATTGATTACCTTTTCTAAAGTCTCCTCGCTTTGCCTCTTGCCATAGCAAAGCTTGTTTCTTATGGTTTCAATATCTTTTACCAATATCAGTATTTCCTTTTTATTTGGAAAATCAAAATGGAATTTATTCTCAATGCTTTTCTCTGACTTAAACCATTCATGCTTTATCACAAAACCAGTATCGATAAGATTATTTTCATGTAGTAGGATCTCTACCATATCAATAGCGCCTGCAGAAGCATGAAAGCCTATTGACCTTTGCTTGGACAGCAAACCTTCAGTTATAGCATCATTTATCTCTTTGGCGCTTTCCTTCAAGTTTTCCAGATGGCTTTCTATTCTCATATGCCTTAAGTATATGTTACTAAGTATATAAATTTTTCGTTACTAAGTCGCATTATGTAATTAAGTAACATAATTTTATGTAACTAAGTAATAGAAATTGAGCACCTATAGCAGGATTGCAGATTTTTGCTGTCAGCAAAGCTTTTGCTTGCGATTATGCTGGCGTGAGAATATAGTGTAGTAATTGTCAGTATAATTAATAGTCTTTCTTTACTGCCCTTACCATATGCACAACATGCCCAATTCTTTTATAATTATTTCTGAGATAAAGCTGATGCGCCCGCTTTGCAGTAATTCTATATGGCTCAATTATTTTTCTCAGTTCCTCTTTGCTCAAATCTGAATTTCACCAGATATATCTGGTATATAAAAGAGAAAGATTTATATAAGTGAACACACTTATTAGTGATTATGACAAATATAACATTATCAATAGAGGACACTGTCTACAAAAAAATGCGTAATCGCTCCGAGATCAGATGGAGTGAATTTGTGCGAAAAGCAATAAAGAGAAGGCTTGATGAATTAGATAGCCTAGAAAAAAGTCCCAATGAAGAATCAATACTAACAATGCTTGCTTCTGAAGAAGTTCTGAAAAAGGAATGGGATAATAAAGCAGATGATAGGTGGAATAATGTATAAGCAAAAGGATATAGTTATTCTTCCTTTTCCATATTCTGATCTTACAGGTGCAAAACAAAGACCTGCTCTTATCATATCAAATGAAAAATTAAACAACACGCAGGATAGAATATGTTGCTTGATAACAAGCAATGAGCCACATGATGGGATGCTAATAGCTAATTCTCGTATAAAGCAAGGCTTTCTTCCATTCAAAAGCTGGGTGAAACCTCATCGTTTATTTAGTGTTAATGAAAGAATCATAAAGAAAAAGATTTGTGAAATAAGTGGTGACTTTCATAATAAAATAATTGCCAGAATAAATGAATATGTGAAATAAGTTTTATCAAACTTTCTTCGCCATGCTATTAATCATCTTATTCTCTGCTTTCAGAAGATGCTCTCCGGCAGTTGCATGGTTTAATTTCAGAGCAGAAGCTATCTTATCGATAGTAATCTTTCTTGGTATCTCATAATATCCTTGCTCATACGCATACGAAAAAACTTTCTTTTGCTGGGGAGAAAGTAATGTATTTGCAAACTCAACTTTGCTGATATAAAGAACTTCTAATACACCAATCTTGCTTATCTCATGCCGCATCGGCTCGATTGATTCCCTGTCCACAACACCAACATGCCAATATTCCCAGCCGCCATACACAGTGTGCTGCTCGATAAAAAATCCATGGTATTTCTGTATCAGGTTCTGCACAAAGCCTGCCTGACGCAAAACAACTAGCAGCAATAGAGTATCTTTGCTTCGCTCAATCTCCTTGGTGACTTTGTAGGTTTCATTTGCTAAACACAATGTAGAGGAGGAGCAACTCTTCATCTGATTAATGTAAGTGCCAACTGCGGCAGCTGCTTAGTAAATTTTTACTATGCACATACAATAATCCCATCAAAATTTTTTTCATTGCCAGTTATATAATAGAAATACTGTTTTTCTTTTGGATGCGTGCTCTGGATGTCAACAACAGTGATATGGTGCTTGGGATATTTTACACTCAAGCCTGTTTCACTGCATCCACGATGCCTGATCTTAAAGCTGAATTTGAACATAAGAGAAATAAAGGCATGCAAGTATAAAAATTGTTCTGCTTTTAGACTATTTATTCTCATCTATAAATTGTGCAGTTGTTTTTATACCCACTAATTTCTGCTCTGAAAAATCCTTATCCTCTGTCAATATAAAATCTGCACTTATTAAAAGTGAGCAAGCAATATAATCTGCATCTTTTACATCTCTTTGTTTTATTGCAGACAATGACTTTTCAAGATACCTCTCATAGTCTTCATAATCAATCAATGTAATGAAAACAAGCAATGCCTCGAGATAGATATTAAATTCTTCAAACGTCCAATTCATTTTAGCACAAATTTGTTGCTTATACTTCTTAATTTCATCAATGACAAAAGAAGGCGCATAAAACCTAGGATTGTAAGAAGTTAATATGGCTATCTTTCCACGTGAGCCCAGTAATGCAGCTATTATTATATTTGCATCTATAACTATTATCATCTAGCATTTACCTTCTTGCCTAATCTTAGAGCAAATTCTTCTATTTCTTTTTCTGTTAATCTAGTACTGTTGGCTAGCTGAGTCAGTACACTTAATGCATTTAATTTTACCTTGACAGCTTCCTTCATCACAGCACTCCATCTGATTTCATTATGTTTTTTCATCTCTTTCCAGAGCGGTTCCTCAATTGTTACAGTCATGTTATGTTGCATAGTTATCACCTTTTAGGTATT
>JACPBN010000041.1 GCA_016180275.1 Candidatus Woesearchaeota archaeon | reverse complement strand
CATCATTCATAGGCGAAGCCCATAATGAAATTGTTTTGGCAGCAATTGAATTTTCTAAAGGAAAGAATATTGATCCATTGCTAAAGCGATTGGAGAAAAGATATTACTGGCTCAATAATGGTTATTCCTGCACACATTATCTGGATGCAGCTTACTTTATGCACGAAGTTCAAGAGTTAGTGAAGAAAGGCATTACAGCTGAAATGGCAGATAATGCCAAAAATTACAGGAGAATCCTGCTTGATACCAAAAAAAGAAAACACCTGCTTTTCAAAGAATTAAAGCTAAGCAAAGAGCTTATCCAGCTGCTGGAAATCAGCGACTTCATGGCAAAATTGCAGGACAACAGAAAGCATGTTACTACAATCACTCTGAGCTATACTGACAATTTCTTGGGAGAGATAGGCAGGAGATTTAACATAGAGCATGAACTAATGCGCTATCTTATTCAGGCAGAAGTAACTGAGAAAAATCTGCGAAATCTTACATCCCAGATGCTTGAAGAAAGAAGAAAAACCTCAATCTTCTTCTCAAATTTTGAAAGCCAGAAAGAAAAAGACCATGAAAAAAGGGCAATAGTGTTTACTGGCAGCAAAGCAGGGAAGATGATCAACCAATTGATGCAGGAAGAGCTTGGAGACCTCAAAGAATTGCATGGCAATTGTGCATCACCTGGCAAAGTTACTGCAACAGTCAAGGTCTGCCGTGGCGCAAATGAGATCGCAAAAGTGCAGAAAGGAGATATCTTAGTTGCGTGCATGACACAGCCAGAGTTTGTGCCAGCGATGAAAAAAGCTGCTGCAATAGTAACTGATGAAGGTGGACTGACATGTCATGCAGCAATTGTTTCGAGAGAGCTAGGCATCCCTTGCATTATCGGCACAAGAAAAGCAACCAAAGTGCTTAAAGACGGCATGAAAGTTGAAGTTGATGCTGACAAAGGCATCGTGAAGATATTAAAATGATAATCTCAGAAAATATTTGAATCCAGAACAAACATGAGGCTATTGAAATGAACAAAGAACTGATTAACTCTTTAATAAAAAAATCCTGGTATGTCCAGGGAATAGCTGCTGTCCCTGTTTTTGTATTTGGGGCTTCAATCTCTGGCATAATTGCATGCAAAAAAACACTTGGTTATGGGTATTCTAAGTTTATCTATGATTTCCAGAATGATTATCTTGAATTATACTACAGCAGAGAAGACCTTCACCATATGTGCGATGAGTTCATGAAAAGGTACAAGAAAGATAAGGATTACTTAGATTGGCTTGATAAAAAGAGCAATGAGGAAAAAAAGCCTTTCTTTAAGTATATGGCAGAGCAATTGAACAAAATGTCTAAGTTAAATGACGAACAGTTACTGACTCATTATAAAAAATTTGCAAACATGTTCTATTTTGCTTTTGGAGCGTCTCATCTTGTTGAAGGAATCTCACTTACAACTGATGTTGTGTTCAAGGATCTTTTGCTGAAAGCTTTGCAGAAGATAGGCAAAGTGGATAAGTTTACAGAATATTTCACTGAGCTGACACAGCCTACCAGAAAGATGTTCTTTCCAGAGTTTAATAAGAGCATGTTGAAGATGGTTGAGTATTATAAAAAACATCAAAAAGAAAATAATCGCAAAGAACCATCTCTTGAAGATAAAAAATTAAAAGCACTGGTTGATGCCCATATTAAAAGATTTTTCTGGATAAAATCTCAATGGGACAAGGCACGAGAATATACTGCAGATGATGTTATTTCTGAGATCAAGGAAGCAGTTGATAAGAACGAGCAGATAACCATTACAACAGATTCACAGCTTAAGAAGAATATTTTGCTCAAAAAGAAACTCTTTAAAGAACTAAACTTAAGCCACGAATTAATTGACCTTGTTGAGATAACTGATTTTGTAACTTTCTGGCAAGACCAGAGAAAGATTGTGATTTTGTCAGGTGTCTATGCATTTCAGCAGTTTGTCGATGAGATAGCCAAACGTTTTAAGGTTGATTCTCGCGACCTGAAATATCTATTGGCAGATGAAGTTAATCCTGATGATGTTGGTTCTATCAAGAATACAAATCTAAAGGAAAGAAGGAAGGCAAGCATATTTATTCACTGTGAAGATCAATTAGAAGTATTTACTGGAGACAGATACAAAGAGATCAAATCTATGCTTGTCAGGCAGCATAAGGAAGATGATGTTAAAGAGCTGAACGGAATGTGCGCATCATTAGGTAATGTCACTGGCAAAGTTAAAGTCTGCATTAATGCAGCAGAAATATTTAAAGTAGAGAAAGGAGACATACTTGTTACATCAATGACTAGGCCAGAGTTTGTTCCTGCGATGAAAAGAGCTGCAGCAATTATCACAGATGAAGGCGGCATCACAAGCCATGCTGCAGTCATAAGCAGAGAACTCAAGATACCTTGTGTCATCGGCACAAAGATCGCGACCAAGGTGCTTAAGGATGGAGATTTGGTGATTGTCAATGCGAATCATGGCATCGTGAAGATCCTGAAATAAGATCGTATTGGCTAAGATTATCTCTCAGGTATATATTATACCTACAAAAGGTATAAAAAATACCTTTGTTATCCGGAAACTATTTCAGTTATAGCATCCATTACCTCTACAAATCATGAATTTTTTTGTTTTTTTGTGAAATGTAGGGGTAACGCTTCAGAAAGCTTAATAAACAATGTTTCTCATCTGGCAGAAATGGCAGTTCCTGTTTATCAGATCAAAATTTCGGAATATAGCGTTAAATCTAAACCTGACTGGGTTGCTATAGGAAAAAAAGTTGCTATAAGATGCTTGGGAAGCCAGGAACATAAAGGAAAGTCTGTCAATGCTCTAATAAAAATAATCATGGGATTAGGCCATGACAGGTATGACTTTAGTAAAAAAGGAGACAGGTATGAGAATGTTGAAAACAAAAAGATTGATTTTTTTGCGCTTGATTTCAAAGTTAGGTAGGATTCAGTGATTATGGAAAATTTTATCGAGCCGTTCTACACATGGCCAAAGAAATTTGGCGAGAAGCCAGTTAGGATCGACATTGCCGTTGTTTATAATCTATCAAAATTAAGGAGAGTTGTACATAAATACAAGGGAAGAAGCGACATTAAAAGAGACGGATTTGTGTTTAAGGACCAGAAAAATAAAAGAGATGCATTGCTTGGCATAATCCAAATTTTGCAGTAAACTATTTTTATCAGAGAATTACTAATTACCTATAACTATCACTTTTTTCTTTGTGACACTTACCATCGCTTGCCTAATCAAAGTTGCTTCTAATTCTAGAATCTTCTTAACAACAGGGCTTTCGGCATTTAATGTGTAAAGCCTTGTCTTGCCAAATCTTCTTGTTTCTCGTACTAATCCGTTTTTCTCCAATTGCTCCCAATAATTAAATACAGATGCTCTGGAGATTTCTGCGCCTTTTTCTATATCGGTTTTTGTAAAATCCATACCTTTATTCTCTACTAAGAAATCTATAATCTTAAATAATGGCATTTCTCCAGTCAGTTGCAATAATAATGATTTGTCTTTCATACCTTAATAAAATATAGAAAAGTATATAAATCTTACGGTCAAAGTATATATATATATAGACTTTAGAAAATTAAGCATTTTTATAGATTGTTGGAAAGTATAGGTGTTTAGATGATTTGGACAGATGCTGAGATTAAAGGCAAAATATTGCATAAGCTGACTCGTTTTGGAAAATTTGAGGCTAGCCATACTGCTATTGAGCATCTGCAAAAAGGATTTCCCAAAGATATGGTCGGTAGAGTAAAAGATATGGTTAAGGAATTAAAGAAAGAAAATATTTTGTTGGTTAAGCATACTAGTTACGGCGAGCAAGTATCAATAAATCTAGATATAATAGACAAAGTTATGTTTTATATTGATGTTTTTTTAAAGAAGTTATAGTTAGATTATCATTTGATGAAGGTGAGACAATTACTTACGTCGAATATATCCGCGAATGCATCTCAGTGCAGATAGGCATGCAGATAGTTGACGGAATGGCAAAATACTCTGCTGAGCTAGTAGGAAAGCCATTTACTAAAATGTTGTACAGTGCAGAGCAGCTTAATGACAGGTCTTTTTGGGGCTGGTGGCAGCTTGACTTAGAGATTATGGGCAAATTTCTGGTTGAGAATTCAAAGGATAATACTTGGCTAAAGGAACATGTTGAGCTGCATAATAAAATTATAAATGATGCGCAGCAATCTGCAGCAAAGGTAAAACAACTTGGCTTGGCAAGATTAAGTAAATTAAGCAATAATGGACTATATGATTTATATGCAGATCTTAGAGAGAAAACAGAGAAATTTCATGCGCTTTCTATGGAGATTGATGCTGTTGATATCGAGCTTGAGAATCAATTAAGGGCAAGAATAGCAAAATTAGTTGGCATAAAAAGAGAGCAAAATGAAGCTTATGCTATAATGACAACTGCTGCTGAATTAAGCTATCCAAAAAAAGAAGAATTGCTGTATTATAAGCTGGTGCTGGATTTTCAAAAAAATAAAAAACCAGGTAACGAAAAAGCCAGAGAAATAAATAAAGAATTACTAACTAAATTGTTAGACGAATACTGGTGGACTGAGCTGAACTGGCGTGCAGGAAATATAAGAACCGTTGAGAACATTAAGAAAGGAGTTAATGATATTATAAAACAGACAAAAGACATTAATAAACATATCAAGCAGTTGGAAAAGTACAGGGCAGAGACATTAAATGGAAAAGAAAAATATCTAAAAGATAAAGAGCTTGCTGTCTTAAATGATATCTTTGAAGCTTATGCATTGCTGCATGACAAAAGAAAAGAAACCCAGCTAAAGACAACTTACAGCATTTACCTGATATTAGAGGAATTAGCTGCCAGATTTAAGATAAAAGTAGAATATCTTGAGTTATATATGCCAGAAAAGATTCTTGCATTAATAAAATCAGAAGGAAAAAACAAATTAGATGAAAATGAAACAACTGCGAGATTAGGGTGTGTGACAATCATAATTGAAAATAAGAAAATAACTTCTGCTATTGGTAAAGAAGCATTATCTGTGAAAGAAAAAGAATTCAGCGCAGATATTCAAGGAATAAGAGATTTCTCTGGGTTGCCTGCTTCTTTGGGAAAAGCGGTAGGTAAAGTGAAAATTGCTTTATCTGCAGCAGATGCTCTCAGCAAAATTGAGAAAGGAGATATCTTAGTAACAGGAATGACCATGCCTGATTTTTTGCCAGCCATGAAAAAAGCAGCTGCAATCATTACAAACGAAGGAGGCGCTACCTGCCATGCAGCAATAATCTCGAGAGAATTTAATATTCCATGCACAGTTGGCACAAAGATTGCGACTAAAGTTTTGCGGGATGGGATGTTAGTTGAAGTGAATGCGAATCACGGAGTTGTGAAGATAATAAAATAAATACCTATACTAGAACTTTCTTTTTGATTCTTTCTTCTTGAAAATCAACATTTATTATCCTATCAAAGACTTCAATTAAGATTTTAACATATGGGTTAGTTGCATTAATCTTATATAATTTAGCATTGCCTATATCTCTTGTATGAGCTATAATCTGTGATTTTATCATCTCATTCCACATTCTAAATAATGTTACTCGGTTGATGCCTGCGCCTTCTGCTATGTCCCCTATAGAATGATCTAATTCACGTCCTTCTAATAAGTATTCTAAGACTCTTATCTTAGGCGTATCTCCAAATAATGTCCTAAACAATGTATTTTCATCTTGAAAGCTCATGTGCATCACTTAACCGATTAAAGACTAATTACTATTTAAATGTTTCTATTCTGCAACACATATATTACATTTATGCAACATATCTTTATATAAGGGAATTATTTAATTGTATTAAGTATGGCAAAAATTGATGTTAATGAAATGCATGCTATCCAGAAAAAAATGATTAGAATGCTGAAAAACAAGAAAAAATATGGCGGAGCGCATACAGAAACAATCCATCTAAAAAATTGTGTTCCAAGGCATCTAAGGGGTGAAAAAATAGTAGAAGAAGCAATTGATGACTTATTCAATAAAGGTATATTGATTAACAAAAAATCAACAGGAGAACAACACTGCAGCTTAAACAGTGAAAAATTAAAAGAGATAAATGAAATAGAAAATAATTAAAATAATGTTACATTTCAATGCTAAAAATGAACGCAAAAGAAGCAAAACAGCGCATAAAAGAATTCCTTGCAAATCCAGAGCAGAAATCTATTGAGATTGAATTGGATCCGGGTGTAACAGACAGCCAGGTTTATCCAAGAAGCGCATTGAGATATTACTTTAATTGGATGTTAAACAGGATCCTAGGAAAAGTTCCGCCTTGCAAGATTAAAAACTCTCTCTATCGGATGATTGGCGTAAAATTAGGCAAAGAAATCTGCCTGCCGATGGATGTTCTCTTTGATTATCGCTATCCAGACTTGGTTGAGGTAGGTGATAATACTTTAATCGGCGGCTATACACAAATATTTGCGCACATGCTCAGAGAGCCATACAAAGAAGAGAATAAAGTCAACTATTTTGACAAAAACAGGTATGCAAGCATTAATAGATTGAATCAGACAAGCCATAAAACAATTGATGGAAAAAGAATCCTGAAATTAGGCAGAGTAAAGATCGGCAAAGATGTTTTAGTTGCGAGCATTGCAGACTTTGAGCCAGGCGTTACTGTTGGAGATAATGCAATCATTGGCACAGCAACTTATGTTGACAAAGATGTTCCAGAGCTTGGTTTTGTTGGTTCGCGTCCAATGCGATTGATTAAAATTGTAGATGCGGGATGGAATACTATTGACAGGACAGATACTGCTGCCTACTATCGCGAGCAAAAAGAGATGACTAAGAAATTCCTGAAAGACAAAACAATTCCTTCACTAAACATCACTTACAAAGGCAAGCGCGGAAATGCAGGCAATGAATGGTTTAGGATGCGCAATACACTGAAAATTTGGATTACAGCTGCCTGGGTTGAATTTACTGCTTTCTTTCCTGCATGCGGATTGAAAAATCTAATGTTAAGATTGACAGGCGCAAAAATCGGCAGAAATGTAAGAATAGAGCAGTTTGCATATATTGATCACATAAACCCAGACTTAATAACCATTGAAGATAATGCAGTTCTGAAAACAGGCTCGTTTATCGGCGGACATGATTTTATCAATAACAAATCCTCGTTAGGAAGGCCAGTAATAGGCGAAGGCGCAATTATAAAAGAAAATGCAATGATACAATGCCATTATACAAACAAAGCAACTGGACAGGAAGAGCGCTTGGTTATTGGCAAGCATGCAATAGTCGGGTCATGGAGTTTTGTTGACAGGCCAGTGCCAAATGATACGATTGTTTCAGGATGGCCGGCTAAGCCATTGGCGCATACAGGAGAGTCAATGAAAGCAGTTAGTGAAAAAGTAAGTGAAGATAAAATAGCTGAAAATAGAGTTGCAGGTCATCTTCATGGTGGACATGAAAAACATGATGCGTATCATCATTCTACAGCACATTCGCATGAAAAGAAGTAAGTGATATTTCTTACCCTCTAAATTCAATTTCTAAAAATAAAGGGTAATTATAGAAATATGCCCCAATAGCCATCAATCATTTCATTTGCAGCAAATTCTAATACTTTGGTGTATTCCTTTTTACTGAAGCTTGTGAGCTTGCTATCATCTGCTTCGTCAAGCGCATCCAAATACTCTTTCCTTTTTTTTGCATGAATTATAAGCGGAGGATAATTATTTCTGAGAAGGATGTAGTTTAGCAGCATTCTGCCTGTTCTTCCGTTGCCATCCATGAATGGGTGTATTTTCTCAAATTTATGGTGGAAAACAATAGCAAGAGCTAAAGGATGCAAGCTATGTTTGTTTTCATTGTACCATTTAAGCAATATACTCATGTCTGTCTTTACATATTGTGCAGGGCTTGAATCAAATCTTGACTTAAAGACTCTCACATCTTCTGTCCTGTATCCTATTCTGCTGTCTATATTCTTCAATAATCCTGTGTGGATATCTATTATTAACTCATGGTTAATATCCTCTTTAGAAGTAAACAGACTATTAAATACAGTTTCAGTATTCTGTAAATCATAGATTTCTCTAAGCGTTTTATTTTTTGGAGTAAAGCCTTCTTGCAGCAAATTTCTTGCTTCAATTAGCTTTATTGTATTGCCTTCTATTGAAGCAGTATTATATGCAAATTCTATAATGAAATTTTTGAATATCTCCTGCTTGGTAAGCTCATGCATCTTACTAAAAACAGTATTATAATGAAGTTTGCATGCCTCAATCTCTACCAATAAATCATAACCGAGGTAATCATATTTTTTTATCTTTGCATCGCGAATCTTTTCAATGTATAAATTTGATTCTAAAGCAATATTCATTAAGGTATATGCTTTTCTTATCTGTTCTTTGTACTTTGGCAGCTTTTCTAGTGCATCCTTAACATCTTTTATATTGCTGCCTAAGTAAGCGATATCTTTTACGATTGTTTTACTTCCTTTTTTCTGCGATGCTCGCAGATAGTAATAAGCCAATTTCTCAAAATAGAGGGTAAGTCTATTTTTATGGCATTTAATCTTCAACAGTATAATTTTCCCATTACATTTTGATTTTCATTTGTAAGTGGAAACGATATTGTATTTCTTACTCGTTTTTTTCTGCGAAACATTAAAAAACTCATCTTCTAAACCATTGCCTATGTACGACCTATCCAAAATAAAATTTTTCATGCAATGCAGCGCAAATACATTGCACCATAACTGGCCATTGATGCAGGCATTCAATCTTAGATTAGAAGAGCTTTCAAAAGGCCATGGACTTACAGTATGTGTTACATTCTTCAAGAAAAAAGGTGATGAAAGCACCTGGGCTATAGATGAAGAATGTTATCTTACTGAAGGAAAATATTATGAAGAAAATCCTAAAGAGTTGGAAAAAGTATTCTATGCATGGCTTGTTGCAAGAAAGAATTTCTATGATCTTACTGAACAGATTGAGTTGAAATTATCCAAAGAGGCAGATGAGCTAAACCTCTCTAGATTATTAGAGCTTTATAAGAAATTTAATTCAGCTTATGTTGAGGAATATGCAACAGCATTGATAAGCGATTACTTTGTGGTTTATGGTGATAACATCATCAAAGAGATCAGCAATAAGCTCACAAAAGAGCAGGCAAAAAATATCACTGTATTGACCTCTCCGCTTAAGCTTCCTTTTCTAGGCGAGGAACAGCTTAGTGAATTAAAGATTGGGTTGAAGCTTATTCAAAATAAAGAAATCAATGAGGCCAAAAAAGCGCCTAAAAATTATGATAAACTGCATGCAGATATTAAAGAAGCAATTCTTTCGCATCAAAAGGAATTTTTCTGGATAAGAAATAATTATAAATATACTCTGCCAATCTCCTGCGATCAATTCTTGGAAGATATAAAGCATGAGATATCTAATTTATCATCAACTGAACTAACACAAAAAATCTCTGAGCTTCAAAATTACGAAGAGCTGCTGAAAAAGAAAAAGCAGCAGGCTTTAGCAGGAATGAATCTTTCAAAGCCAGATATTATAAGACTAGAGCTTATCTCTAAAGTCTCATGGTGGGCAGACCAGCGCAAAAAAGCAAATCTTGTCGCAAACCACTATATCAATATATTTCTAGCTAAATTTGCTGAGTTATTAAGCGCAAAATTTGGCAAAAAGATAAAATTAGACCAGCTCCAGTTTACCCTGCTTCCTGAACTGGAAGCCTTATGCAGCTTTGAGAGTTCTAAGCAAGAGAAAGAGAATAAGGGTGTCAAAGAAATCTTTGGTAATATTGCTCTTAGATTAAAGGGTTGCGCGTATTATCTTGATAAATGCGGCTATGAACAAATATATATTGGCAAGGAATTTAAGAATGTTTGCAGGAAGATACTGGAAAAAAACCTGGAAACTGAAGTAAAAGACATCCGCGGCACAACTGCTTCTTATGGCAATGTAACTGGAAAAGTGCGTGTGGTCTTTAATCCAAGCAATGCAAGATTTGAGAAAGGAGAAATCTTGGTCACAAGCATGACAAGGCCAGATTTTGTTCCATTGATGAAAAAAGCTGCAGCAGTCATTACAGATGAAGGCGGCATCACAAGCCATGCAGCAGTTATCTGCAGGGAATTTAAATTGCCTTGCATCGTTGGCACTAAGATTGCAACTAAAATGTTAAAAGATGGTATGATTGTTGAGATAAATGGCAATCATTGTGTTGTGAGAATATTGGAGAAATAAATATAAATAATCCCTCTTAAATATAATAACTAGATATTATAACAAAAGTGAATTAAGAATTACTATGATCAACCCAAACCAAAAACTATTCAGATGGGGACCGATAGACGCAAAGATAATTTACACAGATCCATGGATGCATGGCTTAGATAGCACATTGAAAACTTTTAAGACAGGCTGGCCAGATGTACTGACTTATGTCTCCAATGGCAAGGTGCTTGTTATCTGTGATTATAATAATTTGTATGATGCTGGTGAACAGATATTTAAAAACGAGATATTAGATACAAAAAGATTCAGGCAAAATTATAAGCTATTCCTCAGGCAGGTTAAGCAGATACTCTATTTTGAAAACACTGTTAACACCAAAAAATTCACTTCTCTGCGTGAAAAAGACTTTCTGAAATTGTTTGATTCATGGAACAGTGCATACTACCTTTTCTGGACATACAGCTATATAGCAGAGCTTGGTAATTGGGGTGGCGAGCAGCTATTGACTAGAAAACTTAAAGAGCTTGATCTTAACAAGCATGAGATTGTTGAAAAGCTTTCTGCTCCTGATAGGCTTTCTTTTTTCCAGAAAGAAGAGATTGATTTTCTCAAGGTAAAGCTGATTAAGAACAAGATAAAAAAGGAAAAGGCTTTGCAAATCCATCAGGAAAACTATTATTGGCTCAAAAATAGCTATAACGGAGCAGTTGTTTTGGACAAAGATTATTTCAATGAGGAGTTAGAAAAAATATCAATTAGTGGTGCAAGAAAAAAACTAACTGAAATAAATTCATATCCTTATAAAATTATTGCAGCAAGAAAAGAAATAATTAAAAAATATAATCTCCCTAAAGAACTCTCATCTATCTCAGAAAGATTAGCTTTCTCTATATGGTGGCAGGACTTAAGGAAGAGGTATATCTATATTGCAAATCACATCATTTCGCAGATATTAAAGCAGGTTAGTGCTGTCAAGCTGGTTTCTTTTGATGACTTAGAATTTTATACTCTGGCAGAGATCAGAAAATTATTGGCAGATGACAAGAGAACAGAGGTTGCTGACAGGAAAAAAGCATTTACCCTCTATTATTACGCAGACGGCAAGCTGGAATATTTAAATTCGCTGCAATCTTTTAAATTAATAAAACAATATGAAGTTAAAGTTAAGCCTGATGCTAAAACAATTAAAGGTGTTGTTGTAAGTATTGGTAATATTAAAGCAAATAAAGATAAAAATAAAGATAAATTTGTTGGTGTTGTTAAAATCTTATTTACTCCGGCAGACATCCACAAGCTGCAAAAAGGCGAAATACTTGTTGCACCGATGACCTCTCCTGATTATATATTTGCAATGAGAAAGGCTGCTGCAATTATCACAGATGAAGGCGGATTGACCAGCCATGCAGCGATTGTTTCAAGGGAATTAGGCATACCATGTATTGTCGGAACGAAAGTTGCAACCAAGATACTAAAGACGGGAGATAAAATTGAAATGGATGTGAAAAATGGCATTGTTAGAAAGATTTAAGCAACATTTATATATCTGTGTGCTCTCATAGTAAAAGTGATATGCAATGGAAACCGTGCTACTAAGAAAAGATGCATTGAACGATTTACTTAAGGTTAAAGAAGAGTTTGATGCTATTGTTGAATCTATTGAGCTGATGAGTGATCAACAGTTTATGGCTTCTGATAAAAAACAGAGAGTTTGCTGATTGGGATGCCTTATAAAATTCTGCCAACTAAGGAATTTGAGAAAGATTTTAAAAAAGTAGAGATAGTAGAGCAGAGAAGAATTAAGTCAAAATTTGAGGAAGTAGCTTTAAATCCTGAAAGATACAAACATCTGCAATATGAGCTGAGAGGCAGCTGCAGAATCAGGATAGGAAAATTGCGTGTAATTTATTCTTATGATGAAGATACGTTAGAGCTTTATCTGGAAAAAATTGTATTTGATCATAAATACAGATAATTGCCTTAAATCAGAATAATCAAAAAACTATATAAACGATAACAATATTCTTGCATTATAACTTAAATATAAAAATACAACTTAAATAATATTATAACTTAAAGACAATAATTCCAATCAAAATGGTTGACCTAGTAAATCTTATCAAAGAACGCGCAAGAAAGCACTTAAAGCGAGTCTTGCTTGTAGAAGGAGAGGATGATCGCATAATAGAGGCAGCTTCAAAGGCAGTTGCGCAGAAGTTAGCAAAACCCATATTGTTGGGAGATGAAAGGATAATAAAAAATATTGCAAAGGATAAGCAAATTTCTTTGGATGGCATAGAAATTCTTGATTACAAAAAATTTGATGACTTAAATTCAAAATATGCTAAACAGCTATATGAATTAAGAAAAGCCAAAGGTCTTGGATTGGAAGAAGCCCAACGATTAATGCAAAATCCAAATTATTTTGGTACGTTATATGTTAGGTTAGGTAAGGCAGATGCAGTTGTTGGCGGCTGTAAGTTTACAACAGCAGAATTTATGAAGCCTGCTTTTCAGGTAATTGGAAAAAGAAAGGATGTTGTATGTGCATCTGGTGTCAGCGCAATAGTGATGGGCGATAGGGTTATATTCTTGAGTGACACAGATTTTAGCATTAAGCCTAGCGTAGAAGAGCTTGCGCAGATAGCAATGAATGCAGCAGAATGCGCACAGTCATTGGGATTTACTCCAAAAGTTGCCTTGCTTTCGCACTCGACAAAAGGCTCTGGCGAGCATCCATGTTTGCAGCCTATAAGGGAAGCGCTTGCTATTGTAAAAAAGAAAAGGCCTGAGTTAATTATTGATGGTGAGATGCAGGCAGATGCAGCTATCAGCCTTAATTCAGCAAAAAGAAAATGCCCAGGAAGCGTAATACAGGGAGATGCCAATGTCTTGATTTTCCCAGATATCTTCTCTGCAAATATATCCTGTCATCTATTACATCAGCTTGCAAAAATAGAAATTTTTGGAAGCTTTGCATGGGGCATGGACAAGCCAGTCACAAATGGAGGACGCGGATATAACGCAGACGAGATACTTAATGTCATAGCAACAGCTGCGTTCCAGGCGAATCTGTGAGTTAAAAACCGTAAATTATATATAATCTCTCACTTTATTTATACTTACCGTGGAAACAGTAACTTTACCAAAACAAAAATTTAGCAAATTATTGACAGATGTAGAGCTTTTGATTAATGATGTAGATGAAATACTCTCTGATGAGGATTCAATTGTCAAAAAAAGGATAGCAGATGTAAAATCTGGAAATGTGAAAGGTGTTACTGAAGCTGAATATTATGGTTATCTCAAAAAAAGACTTATTCTTTAAGAAACAAATATAAGCTGATACATTAAAACTATATCTATCTTATTATGGGATCTTATTAAAATGTCAAAAAATACAAAAAAACAGAAAAAACTATTCTCTATAATAATCGCAGTTGTCTGTCTATTAGCAGCTATCATAATGTACAATGGCATAATCATGATGCTGTATTCTACCTCCAAATCTAAAACATTCTGGGGTTTTGTGTTATTTTTGTTAGGGCTGTATTTACTATTTACAAATAAGGTTGAAAAAATACTAAAGATGTTATTTGATAAATAATGGCAAATAAAACTATTAAACCAAAAAAGAGCATTAAAAAATTTGAGAATAAGCAAGTGAACAAAGATTTTGTCCTCTCTTTTAGGCAGATATCCAAGAAAGACATCTCAACTGCAGGCGGCAAAGGCTGCAACCTTGGCGAATTATTCAATTCTGGATATAACGTGCCCTATGGATTTGTTGTGACTACAGATGCTTACTATGATTTTGTTGAGATAAAAGAATTAAAGCAGAAGATAATTGATGAGCTCAAGAATGTTGATATAAATGATTACAAACTCCTTGAAACTGCAGCTGAGAATATTAAAAAGCTAATTCTTGATGAAGAGATCATGGGGCATATAATTAAAGAAATAAATTCACATTTACAGCAGACAAAAGCTACTAAATTCGCTGTGAGAAGCAGCGCAACTGCAGAAGATTTGCTGACTGCGAGCTTTGCAGGGCAGCAGGATACTTACCTTAATGTTTCAAAAAAAGAGGTCTTGGCAGCAGTAAAGAAATGCTGGGCTAGCTTATTTAATCCACGGGCGATTTTTTATCGCGAAGAAAAGAAGATTCCGCATGATGTTGGCATGGCAGTTGTCATCCAAGAGATGGTTCAGGCAGAGTATGCCGGAGTGATGTTCACAGTTGATCCCATACATAAGAAGGATATTCTTGTTGAGGCAGCGATTGGCTTAGGTGAGCAGGTAGTTTCTGGCGAGGTAACTCCAAATAGCTATTTTTTAGACAGAAAAACATTTGCAATCAAGCAGAAGATGGGAGAGTATGAAGGCATCTCAGAAGATGTAATCAGAACTATAGCGAAAAAAGGGATTGAAATAGAAAAGCATTATGGAAAGCCGCAGGACATTGAGTTTGCTGTCAAGGATGGGGAAGTGTTTATTCTTCAGTCGAGATCAATAACTACACTCTAAACTCAAAATTTTTCAGAAATATTTTTAAAGATAGCTTCAACTCAATTGCTCTAAAACAAGAGGTAATAAGCTATGGCAAATGTTTCATTAAGCAATAAAAACAATAAATCTTCTTCTTCTAAAATTATTAATATTGCTGTGCTGGCATCTGGCCGCGGCACAAATATGCAGTCAATAATTGACAAAATAGATTCTGGATATCTTAATGCGAAAGTTGCAATTGTAATTAGTGATAAATCAGATGCATTTGCTTTAGAACGAGCAAAAAAACACAAGATACAGGCAATATTCCTTGACCCAAAGAAGGCAAAATCACGAGAGGAATATGATAAACTAATTATTAAGCAGCTAGAAAAATACACTGTTGATATAGTTGTTCTTGCAGGGTTTATGAGGCTGCTTTCCAAATATTTTGTTGAAAAGTATAGGAATAAACTAATCAACATCCATCCATCACTATTGCCTAGCTTTCCAGGCATTCATGGCTATGAAGATGCATGGGAATATGGTGTCAAAGTTTCTGGCTGCACTGTGCATTTTGTTGACGAAGGCTGCGATACTGGCCCTATAATTCTGCAGAAAGTAAATCCAATTAAAGACGATGATACATTTGAGAGCTTTAAAGAACGCGGCTTGAAGATTGAGCATGAAGCATTGCCTGAAGCGCTTAAGTTGTTCTGCGAAGGAAGGCTGAAGGTTGATGGACGGAAAGTAAGGATTTTGGATTGATTTCTTGGTTCATATAACTAAAAAAGATTGTGATTTATTAATTCCCAACTACCTTTTTATATAACCTATCACTATTTGGGGTTATGAAAGCACTTATCTCAGTGTCAAACAAAGATGGCATTGTTAAATTTGCATCTGAGCTTGTTAAACTTGGCTATGAAATTCTTTCTACGGGCGGCACAGCTAAATTATTGCGAGAGAACAGGATTTCTGTCAAAGATGTTTCTGAATATACGGGATTTCCAGAGATGATGGATGGCAGGATAAAGAGTTTGCATCCAAAAGTTCACGGCGGTTTGCTGGCTATTCGTGATAATAAAGAGCACATGGAACAAGCAAAGAAAAATAAAATAGAGATGATTGATTTAGTTGTTGTAAATCTTTATCCATTTCAGCAGTTTATTTCTAGTCAGTTAAATGCAGGCAAAAAAGTTGAAGATGTTAAAATAGACGAAGCAATTGAGCAGATTGACATTGGCGGTCCGACAATATTAAGGGCAGCTGCTAAGAATTACAAGTATGTTACGGTTGTTATCGGCCCTAATGATTATGGCGCTGTATTGGATGAGTTGAAAAAATCAAAGTCTGCAAATAAAATTCCATCTACTACATTACAAACAAGGCAAAAGCTTGCATTAAAAGTTTTCAGGCATACAGCTGACTATGATTCTGCGATTGACAAATTCTTGAGTGAAAAATTACATGGAGAAAAAATCCTGCGCATGAAATTTATAGCTGGCAGAAAGCTACGTTATGGTGAAAATCCTCATCAGCAGGGAATATTCTATGTTGCAGATACAAGCAATATAGTGGTTCCTAACATCTCCAATTCAATCCAATTACACGGCAAAGAAATGTCATACAATAATTATTTGGATGGAGATGCAGCTTTAGAAGCAGTTAAAGAACATTCAAAAGAAGTTGCAGCATGCGTAGTTAAACACACAAATCCTTGCGGACTAGCAACTGGCAAATCGCTTGCAGAAGCATTAGAGCATGCATGGCATGGGGATACTGTCAGCTCATTTGGAAGCATAATTGCAGTCACAAGAAAAGTTGACCTGAAATCAGCAGAGTTTCTGAAAGGCAAATTTGTTGAGGCATTAATAGCGCCAGAGTTTGATGATGATGCGCTTGAATTCTTAAAGAATAAAAGCAAAGATATCAGGTTGCTGCAGGTAATTGGGCTGGATAATTATGATGCAATTGGTGCTAAGGATTCAAATGGGGTTAAAGTCTCAAATATTTATAGGTCAGTTGGTGGGGGGATATTAGAACAAAATACTGATTCACAGAATTATTCAGAATGGAAGCTTATTACTAAAGCTAAATTTTCTGAAACAAAAAACGCTCTTGCAGAATTTGCCTGGAAAGCATGTAAGCATACAAAATCAAATGCCATAGTTCTTGGCTATGAATATTCGCCAGGAAAATTTATGGTTGTAGGTATGGGCGCTGGCCAGCCAAACAGGGTAGATAGTCTAAGAAAGTTAGCTATAACAAAAGCAATAGAAAATTTTGAGTTAATGAAATTTTCTAAGAAGGAATTTGCGCAAAAATTTGGGGAGTGTGTGCTAGCAAGCGATGCATTCTTTCCGTTTGCAGATACTGTTGAGATTGCAGCTGAGCAGGGTATAAAATATATTGTCCAGCCAGGCGGAAGCATTAGGGATAATGAAGTCATTGACGCAGCTAATAAGCACGGGATTGCAATGATATTTACTGGTATGCGGCATTTTAGGCACTGAATAATAAGTTTTTAGTAAATACCCTAATCAATTAATCTTATATCTGTTTTATTCGTTCAGCAACTTCCTGCGTTATCAAACATTCCACACTGCCTAGCTTCTTAAATAATTTCTCGTATGACCAGATTGGGCATTTATATTTCAATGCTAGTGCAACATACGGAGAATCTTTGACATGCTTGCCTAATAACTGCTCTGCCTGCGAAATGAGATGTGCAAATTCTTCTAAAGGGATTATCTTTATCTTTGCTTCTAATATGCTTGTCACTCTCTCAAATTCCTGCTCAGAAAAAAGAGACTTTTGCTTTATCTCTTCCTTATGTTTTCTCAGCTCTACAAACAACAGCTCAGGAGATATCAGCTCCAGCTTTTCAGATAAGATTAGGTCAGCTATGTTTCCTGCTGTTAATGCAGAGATCACTATGTTGACATCAACAACTATCAGCATCTATTTCATCTCTTTCAGGCGTTTCTTGTACTCTCTATAGATATCTTCCTTGATCTTTTCGCCTATAACGATAGCATCTTCCTGCTTTAGCTTGGACTTTGCTACAATTGCCTTAAATAATTTAAATTCAGATGCTTTTTTGGCAATTGCTTCTCTGGCTATCTCTGACCAGTTTAATTCAGGCATGGTGTCCATCTCGTTCTTTAAATCTGCAGATATTGCTAGTGTTAAAGTTGGCATATTGATCCCTCCAATTTAGTTATTGTGCATTTAATACACATAATGCAGTTAAATATGTGTAACTATATAAATCTTTCTGTCGGCATTAGGCATTGAATAGTCTTTAATTACACCTACACTCATAATTATTATAATCTCATATACCAAAATTTATAAATACCTTAGTTTTTCTTTATCTTATAAGGTGCTTAGATGAATCCTAACTTAAAAAAAATACTGGATCTAACAAAAGGCAAAGAAGTTTTCATTGCAACTCACTATGATGCAGATGGCATTACTTCCGGGGCGATAATATATCATTTGCTGAAAAATAATGCAAGCAAGATAAATACAACTTCTAAAGGCTTAGTTTTCAGGATTGAGCCAGAAGATATTACTGGCAATCCAGACGTAATTATTTGCACAGATATTAAGCCAAGCGCAAATCTTGATTCAAAAAAAGTTATCTATATTGACCATCATCCAATGCAGCCAAATGCACCGATGCTGAAAGATTTTCTGTTTCATGTGTTTGACCATGAGGCTCAAAGCTGCAGCTTTTTGATATGGAGAGACATTCTCCAAGGCTCAAAGTTTGCAGTCAATTCTTATATGGTATTTCTCACATTGCTAGGCTATTTTGGCGATGGCGGAAAAGCAGATAATTTACCTCTGGAATTACAGGTTATTGCAGGCGAATTATTGCAAATTGAAACAAAAAAAGGGATCCATAACCTGATGGAAAAAAAGAAATCATTTTATGGTTCAGGCAAGGATTATCTTGAGATTGAAAGATATGTTTCTGCATTGAACACAGGCAAAAGAATGCACTGGCATGGAAATGTGCCATTTGAGCTGATGAAAAGCATAGATGATATAAAATTATTTATCTATAATCTGCATCCAATTGCAGAGATGCTGCAGGATTACAAGAAACAGCTGCGTGAATACTATGAAATGCCGATTCAGATCCATGATACTAAAAAAATACAGTATGCAGTGATTGAATGCGACAAAAATATACAGGGAGTTTTAGCAAGCAGGCATTTAAAAAACAAGCCTTTGCTTGTCATGAACAAGTTTAATGGAAATATAATTGCAAGCATGCGCGTCCCTGACCATATTAATTTTGATGCAGGCGCATTCTTGAATGAATTCAATGGCAAAATTGAGGGCTTGACAGGCGGCGGACATGAGAAAGCTGGCGGAGTCACAATGGCAAGAGATGATATTGATAAGTTTATTGAGCTGCTGAATGAGAGCTGATTGATACTATTTTTATAGTTAGATTATTTTATAACTATTATGCTAGGTGCTTTAGGAGAATTTTTTGCAGAAATCTTTGCTGAATTAGGGTTTATTGTATTTATCGAATGGATATTCAAAAAAACATCTAGGAAATTAATAGCATTATTATTTCTTGTATTTATCATATCCATAGCTGTTACCCTATTAAGATACTTCCTTAAATAAGTACGCCTTTTTTTTATTGCACATTTTTATTATTGGTAGTATGTATTTAAAAAACATTTACTAAGCAGCTGCCGCCGTTGGCACTGGCATTGATTATCGAAGAGTTGCTCCTCCTCTACATTGTGTTTAGCAAATGTGAGAATAGAAAAGCATTGCGTGTTGCATTAGTTGATTCGTAGCTTTATTGCATTGCCCGTCGCAACATTCTCTTTGTTTTTGGATTAGTGCCAACTAAATTGGCGGCAGCTGCTGTGCAATACAAGTATACCCTCTTTATTCATCATATATGTTTATATACTTCTTTATTTTGCAATATTGAAATATGGCAAGTGATGATGAAGGTGACTTACTTATCTACAGTGTATTTGGATTCATTTTTGGCATCTACTTATTTTTCAAGGGCTTTGAATGGCTGAAGCTTAAGAGAATGGTTGAAAACATGCCTACTTCAAAGATACGTTCATTGGCTATGGGATTGGTAGAGATTTATGGTGAAGTAGTGCCTGCAAAAGGCCATTTGTTAAAAAGCCCATTCTCTGCTCATGATTGTGTGTATTATAAATATGAAATCCAAGAGCTTAGAAGGAGCAAGAGATTAACCTACTGGGCGACAATTAAATCAGGCAAAAAAGGCGCATATTTCTTCTTAAAAGACAATACAGGCCAAGTATTAACTAATCCTGCTGATGCAGAAATTGATATTCCTTTAGATTTTGAATCACAAACACTTAACAGTAAGAATAATCTTCTATTGAAGGCTTTTTTTAAGTCTATTAATTTCTCTGATGCAGGCTTTTTAGGATCTGGCAGAACATTAAAGTATTTAGAATATTATATTGCGCCAAAAGACAAGCTTTACATAATGGGTACTGCAGGTGATAATCCTTTTGTTGAAGAGGGCACTGGGATATATAATGCTGCAGATATCATGATACAGAAAGGCAGTGATCAGATTTATTACATTTCTGATTCTAATGAAAAAGATCTGGTGGCTAAATTAAAGCGGAAAACATTTGGCGGATTATTTGGCGGTGCAGCCTTAAGTTTAGTTTGCTTATCAATAATCTTTATATACTTGGGTGTATTTTAAACAAAATAATTTCATATTAAATATTAAATAATAAAACTTATAATAATTAATAAAAAACATCCAAAAAAGGTGATAACATGGCATTTGGTCTGACATTTGTGATAATGGTATCTATTGTTTTTGTGGTCTTAGGTGTTATTGGTTATTTCGTGTCTATCTACAATGGTTTAATTTCATTGAAAAATAACATTGAAAAATCATGGGCAAATATTGATGTATTGTTAAAGCAAAGGCATGATGAGCTGCCTAAATTGATTGCCTCGGTAAAAGGCTATATTAAGCACGAGAAAGAATTGCTTGTAACATTGACTAAAGCTAGAACTGCATTTATGAATGCAGAGTCAATGGGCGAGAAAGCAGCTGCAGACAGTTTAATTAGTAGCGCATTGAAAACATTGTTCGCTGTCTCTGAAAACTATCCTAACTTAAAAGCTAATGAAAATTTTATCCAGCTTCAAAACAGGATTTCCGGCTTGGAAAATGAATTATCTGACAGAAGAGAGTTTTATAACGACAGCGTAAACCAATTCAATATCCGCATACAATCATTCCCTGATGTAATGGTTGCAAAAAGGATGGGACTGGCTCAGCCAAGAGAGATGTACAAAGTCCCAGAGATTGAGAAGCAGGATGTTAAAGTGGAGTTTTAACTTAGCTCCTTCATAATCTTCGCTGCAATTTTTGCAGTAGCCATATCTCTTTCAGGAGTAAAACCAACAATATCCACTATTTTCAGATTCTTTAATAACTTTAATCTTTGCTGCATATAAAGTAACTCTCTTGTTGTTAAGCCCCCTGGCTCTTTCTTTTCTGAAGTAACAAATGCTGGGTCTAAACAGCTAATATCAATTGAAATATACAATGCGCTATAATTCCTTGCAGTTTCCATTAATGTATCAGTAGCCTCATCTATGCCTAGCTCAAAGAGCTTTTTCATGCCGAAATGATTTATCTTCTGCGTTCTAATGTAATCAGCTTCTTCCCTGTTCCATGCTCTGGTTGCGGCAAATATTATTTGGTTAGGCTTTATTATAGGAGAAGTAGATATTTGAGTAGAATTTCTAACTAATTGTAACAATGAGGAGAAATTAGAATCAAATCTAAGCAATCCTGCATTGGGATATTTTGCTGCAAATGTTCTAAATGCCTGTGCAGTAAAGCTTTCATCACCAAAAAGAAATACCGTGTGGTCTTTTACATAATCCTTTATCTCATTGGCATCATCCACTTCTCTTATTTCAGCAACATCATTTCTGCCGTCTTCGTTTGCTCCCAGCAAAGAATACTGCTTAATTATTTCAGTAAAGATTGCTTTGTATTCAAAACTTAATGATACACCAGAGATTGGCACGCTGATTATGTTCATAATAACTATGGATTTTTGCAGGTTTAAAAATTTTGCTGGAGAAAATGTAGTTTAGAGGTTTTTCTGGTATTAATAATTCATAGTTCTTGTCCTCTTAAGAACTGAGTGAGTGATATTCTTGCCTATCTCTTCTATATCTCTTTTCATCTCTTTCGCTTCCTTATCGCTGATATGCGACCATAAGCCTGCACATTCCATTATATTTGCTTTTTTCATAGGGCTCTCGTTAGGATATCTGGATAGTATAACTTATAATCTTTTCGGTTAGATAAACCTTTCTATATCTTCTCGCTATTAACTTGCTTCTCTGCAGTCCCATTCTTCCTTTTAATCGGCGCGCTCATCATTCCAATAAACCTGTCAATGTCCATGAAACTGTCTTTGCTGAATTCCTGCGCTTGCTTTTGCAGCTCTTCTCTCTTTTTAAGCTCATCTATATGCTTTAATTTCTGCGCAATTAATGTATTGATATCCTTGCTGAAGTTTTCAACCACAACACTTACCTGACTCTCTCCCAATAAGTGCGGCAGAACGACATAATCAGCGCCTGCTTCATATAATTCAAGAGATTCCTTTATTCTATTTGCAGCAGATATTATTATTGCTTTTTTATTTACTTCTCTTGTCTTTTTTATTAAATGCAGATTGCTTACTACATCATGTACTGTAGATATAATTACCTCAGAATTCTCAAGCGCTAACTTATTTATTATCTCAAACTCACTAGGATCACCATAAATGCAGCAAATGCTTGTTGATTTCAATCTTCTTATAACATCTGGCTCAAGGTCAACCACAGTTATGGATTTTTTCATTGCTTTAAAGCGCTCTAACAAGCCATGGTCAACTCCTTCATACCCAAATATTATAATGTCTGAACTGATTTTTTCGCCTGAATGTTCTTCAGTTTCTTCATGCTTCGTAGCATGCATCCTTTCATTTAGGAATATATATTTACCTATCTTATAATAGATGAGGTTGCCATACTTAATCAAATATGAGGATGCGCCTATTGTTATAACAGCCAATAAAATTGTCATTGCAAATATCTCCTGCGAAATATGACCTTGTGCAACTCCTAAAGCTGCAATTATTAATGAAAACTCGCTTGTCTGCGCAAGTGAGACTCCAGATAAGAATGCAGTCTTGCTTTTATATCCAAATATCTTTACAGCAAATATTGTAATCAATGGCTTGATAATCAAGACTACAGCTAACATTACTATGACAGGCACAACTATCTTTGAGATTGATGGGATTGAAAGCTGCAATCCAAGTGATGCAAAAAATAACACAGTGAAAAAATTTGCAATTGACTTTATTTTTCCTATCAACTCTAAGCTGTATGGCAGGTTAGCGATCATTATGCCTGCAATGAATGCGCCTATCGATATCGAGAATCCTAAATACTGTGCAATGAATGCAAATATAAAGCAGAGAGAGAGTGAGGAGATGAACAAAAGCTCTCCAAATTTTGAAGCAAATGCAAATATCTTCTGCAATGGCCTGTTTAATATATATGCGCTCAAAACTAAAACAATTCCCTTTAACATGGCAATTCCAAGGCCTGCAAAGCTAAAGTTGTTTATGTTGCTGAAGAATGTCAGTGCAATTATTGCTACTATATCTTGGATGATCAATATTCCTATGGCTATCCTTCCATGCAAAGTGTCAATCTCTTTCTTGTCTGCAAGCCATTTTACGACGACAAGAGTACTGCTCAATGCAATTATTAATCCGAAGTATGTTGCCTCAATAAATTTAAAGCCCAACCATAAGCTGATTAAGATTCCAGCTGCCGTGGTTGCAGCTACCTGTATACTGCCTCCAAAAAATACAACACTGGAAACTTCCTTTAGCTTCTTTAAGTTGAATTCCAACCCTACAATAAAAAGCAGGAATGTGATGCCAAGTTCAGATAATCCTAATATGGTGTCCTGGCTCACAATTTTCCCCATTATATGCGGCCCAAGAATTAAGCCTGCAAGCATGTACCCAAATATCATCGGCTGCTTGAAAAACTTTATTACAAAGCCTATCAAGGTTGAAACTATTATTATAAGTCCAATATCATATAATATTGCTTCCATTTTCTTAGGGCCTCTTATTTCTAGGTATTTCTTATTTCTATCTTTCAGCAGCTGCTATCATGCGTTGCCTGAATTTGTTGACAAAATATTCCTGTTCGTGCTTATTATGGTAAAGGTAATTCTCCTTTGGCAGGTATTGTGGCTTTTGCTTGGTGTAATGCATAAGCTCAGTTATCTCTTTCTCATGCAAATGGCTGTTGTTTTTGCCATCTTTATTTCTATCAGCGCTTGAGACTGTCTCATACACTAATCCATGGCCTGGCTCAATTGTGACAAATCTCCTGAAAAATGACTTGGTAAAATTAACTTCAACAAGCCTTGTCTCGTCTATCTTTAAAGGTAAAACAAGCACAGTTATAATTCTGACAACCGCACTAATCACAAAAGCCAGCAAAATTGTTGAGCCAAATATTTTATATTCACCATTTGCTATTCCTATCCCGACTAATGCTCCAAGGAATAATGCAATTCCTACGATAAAATTATAATAACTCAAGCAGCATATCCTCTTCTGTTTTGTAGTTGAATCAAAAATGAAATTAGATACTGCAATGTTGAATCCTGCAAATATTGCGCCTTTTACAAACTCCACTATGAACAATGCAGTAGGAGATGAAAAAAATAGCCAGAATAAGCATCCAGCAGGCAGTGCTAATCCGCTAAAATACATCGTGTTTTTACTTCCAAATTTGTCATTGATCTTTCCCCATAACGGTAAAAATATATAGCTTGCCAATATAGGTGCAGCAATTACTGCCATAAACTCAATATGCGAAAAATTAAGTTCACGGAGCATGTATATCGCATAAAGAGGGGTAGCTATGTTTGTTGCAAATCTTATCAAAGCAACCTTCAGCACAAATCTGCTGTAGTTTCGTTTGTAGATATTTTTTATGAAGTCAATAAATGGAAATTGCTTGATCTCCTCTCTATTATAATCAGCATCGATTATCTTAGTGAATAATAAAGCCGAGAGGGCTCTTGCGAAAAATGCTGTCCCAAACAAAATCGCAAAACCAAAAAATATGTTTGTTTTAAAATGTGCCAGTATCAAGCCGGCGATTATGGTTGCAGCAAAAGTAGTAGTGCCGATTATCTTTGTTCTCTGTGAAAAATATCTACCACGTGTATTTTCTGGAACAATCTCCCCTATCCAGCTGTTCCATAAAGGGTTTAGCAATGCGCTGCATATGCCGCTAAAGGAAGCTATTGCAATCAATAAAATATAGTTGCTCTTGCTGAAGTTGAAATATGGGAGGAGCAAGATCGGCAGCCATAAAAATGCTTGCAGGAATGCCAAGCTGATTATCAAAAACTTTCTGTTCTCAAATGTTTTCAAAATTCTTATTGTCGCTAACTGCACAATTGAGCCAAGAAACTCAGGGATTGCTGTTACAAATGCAACTATTTCCAATGGCGCATTTAATGCAATGGCAAAAGGCGAAAGATATGCTTGTGTAAAGCCTGCCATCACAGCAAAGGCATTTCCTTCTAAGACAGAGTTTCGCATCTGGGTCTTTATCGCAGATTCATTTAATGCATGCTCTGAAGAATTTGCTTTATGGCTTTGATTATTCTGTTCCTTATTCTGTTCGTTAGCCTGTTTGTTAGGCTTATCTGTAGTTTGAGTATTTGTTCGAGTGATTTTAGTATTCACTATGTTATTAGCATTGCTCTTGTTGTCACTGCGCATTCTTACTACCCCCAAACTGGGTCACTGTATTGTCACTGTTTACTATTATCTTTACTACTTAATCTTGTTATCATTAATGAATTCTTAGTGCTATATTCTATCTCTATGCATCTATCTAGTTAAGTCTATTTTTATTCGTCTGTATACTATTTACTATACTAATATATTAATATAGTAAAAGGTATATTAATATTTAAACCTATCGAATATACTAGCTATAGTTGTTATAAATCAAATAAAACTTCATTATAGGCAATATATAACTTATTCATTACTCTTACAGAGTATACTGGTATACTATTCCACTCTTTAAGGTCACTACTTAGCTGTACATACACAATATTTATATACTAGTATACTCTATTATATACTAGATAAGGATAATCCCTTCACTTTTAACAAAATGACATATTTTATGTCAAAAATCCAAATTTGAGAAAAAATGACGAAAAAATCATAAAATCGACTTATTACTAAAAAATACAATATCTCAAGAAACAAATATAAAACCGTCAAAGCAAAGATAGCTAACAGGAAAAACAAGAGTAAAAAAGAGGTGTCAGCGATGGACAAGCAATATGTAAAACAGTGCCCTTATTGCAATAGTGTAACCAACCACATAAAATTTAATATACAGCTAGCAAGGATGATCAGCGAATGCGATGACTGCGGCTATGCAGGAACTAACCTATTCACAGATATTGAAAGAAGCGTAGCATTACAGGTTAGGATGAAGTAGTATTTTCTGTTCATTGTAATTTTATGGCAGTATGCTTTAATTTAAATAATTTAATTATAAATCTAAACGTATTTATCCAATTTACCCAATCTCTTTCAGTATCTTCTTCACAGCTTCCTTTTTGTCCTTTGCTGCCAAAATCGGCCTTCCGACTACGATATAATCTGCTCCTGCGTCAATTGCTTCTTTTGGTGTCATGACTCTTTTTTGGTCATTGGAAGATGCCCATTCAGGACGAACGCCTGGAGTCAGGATTATGAAATCTTTGCCGCATTCTTCTCTGATCAATTTTATTTCTTTAGGTGAAGCGACCACTCCCTGCAATCCTGCATTTTTTGCTAGCAATGCTAAATGTGCAACATAATCTTCAAGTATATCGTTGACATGAATTTCATCGTGCAAAATATTTTCGTTGATGCTTGTCAAAACAGTTACACCAAGAACTTTAACCTCTTTATTTGTTTTTCCTGCACTTTTTACCCCAGCAATCGCTGCTTTCATCATTGCACTGCCGCCGACACAATGCACATTAAACATAAACACGCCAAGCTCTGCAGCTGCTTTACTGGCTCCCTGCGCTGTATTTGGGATGTCATGATATTTTAAGTCAAGAAAAACTTTTGCTTTCTTAGAATTGATATATTCAACAATTTTTGGGCCAACATTTGTAAAAAGCTGTTTGCCAACTTTAAATACTCCCACATAATCATGCAGCTCATCAACTATCTTCTTTGCTTCGTTGAATGATTCTACGTCAAGCGCAAGAACTAATTTTTCTTTATTGTTTTTACTTTCTGAATGCATTGCAGGCATTTTATTCCAGCTCCATTTTCTTTGCCCAATTTTCTGGATCTTTGTTCCACTCTAATACTTTAGCCATCTCTTCTTCATCAATGTAATTGGACTTATGTGCGACATCTATCAAGGTACTGAATTTTGTTAGTGTCAATAGTTTGCAGTCACTAAATGCCTTCTTTGCTTTCTCCATTTCATAAGTAAAAATCGCAACACATGCTACGACTTCATTTCCTTGTTGTATTACAGAATCAACTGCTGCTTTTGAGCTGCCGCCTGTGCTGATTAGATCTTCTATAACAACTACTTTCTGTCCGGCAAGAATCTTTCCTTCAATCTGATTTCCTTTGCCATGTATCTTTGCTTCTCCTCTGATGTATACCATTGGCTTATCCAGCTTAGAAGAAATCCATGCTGCCCAAGGAATGCCGGCAGTTGAAGTTCCTGCAACAACATCAAACTTTAAATTATTCTGCTCAATTAGTTCAAGAAAAGCATCAACAATAATTTTTCTCTCGACGGGATGTGAAATTAACAGCCTATTATCGCAGTAAATTGGACTTTTAATTCCAGAAGCATATGTATAAGGCTTACTGGGGTTTAATGTCACTGCTTTGACTTTCAGCAAGATTTCCGCAACTTTTTTTCCGTTCATGATTACACTCTGCCCAACACAGTTGCCAATATCGCTTTCCTGACAGCAACAGCATTTCCTGCCTGCTTGAAATAACCCTGATTCTGGGTATCATCAACATCCTGATTAATTTCCTCTAATCTTGGCAATGGGTGCATGACTAATACATCTTGCCTGAAATTTGCAAGCAAATCTTTGTTTATTGTATAGCTGCCGGCTACTCTCTTGTAATCTTTTCTATTTTTGAATCTCTCTTCCTGTATTCTTGTTACATACAAAACATCAAGGCTCTGCGCAACAGATAATAGATCAGATGTTTGTGAGTAATTAACATTTTTTTCATTAAGTTCTTTCAGATACTCAGTAGGCATTTCTAAGCCTTTTGGCGCAATAAAAACAATGTTAACTCCAAATAAGCCAAGCGCGTTTGCAAGAGAATGCACAGTTCTTCCAAATTTCAAGTCTCCCAAAAATCCAACAGTTAATCCTTCTAGTTTTCCTTTCTCTTTTTTTATTGTGTATAAATCAACTAAAGTCTGGGTTGGATGCTGATTAGAGCCATCACCTGCATTTATTACTGGAATATGGGAGATGTCAGCAGCTAATTGTGCAGAGCCTTCCTTAGGATGCCTTATTACAATGACATCTGCATACTGCTCAATCATCTTGATTGTATCTTTGAAAGATTCGCCTTTCTTCAAGCTTGTAGTTTCAATATTATCAAAGCCAATTACTTGTCCGCCTAATCTCTTCACAGCAGCATCAAAGCTTAATCTTGTTCTTGTGCTAGGCTCAAAGAATAATGATGCAATAACTTTATCAGTTATGATTCTCGGATTGTATCTTTCTAGTTTTGCTGCCTGCTGAAGCAAATAGATAATGTCATCTTTTGACAGATCATTTATGCTTATTATGTCGCGCCATTTTAATGGATTTTTTTTTGTGAAAAACATAGTTATTCTGCCTCTTTAAGGATCATTGTTCTTTATCTGTTCAATATATCTTTCTTTTCTTTATCTATTCTATTTCTCTTCCTTGAATATCATGCAAAGTCTTCTTATCTGTAAATTTATCATACTCATAGGCTAAATTGCCATTGACTAGGGTATATACCGGAACTCCAAACAATTCTTTATTGCTGAATGCATTCCATTTGCACTTTGTTAACAGGTTATCATTTATAATTCTTTTCTTCAGTTTCTGCTGCACAAGCACAATATCTGCATCAAAGCCCTCTTTTAATCTTCCTTTCTTCTTTAATCCGAATATTTTTGCAGGATTTGTTGAATATAATTTTGTAATGTCATTAACCGTTAATTGTCCTTCGTGCACTGCATTGAGTAATAATGGCAAGGCAGTTTCCAATCCCGGCATTCCTGCAGGAACTTTCGTAATATCTGGGTTATTTTTTTCTTCTAGTGTATGCGGAGCATGGTCTGTTGCTATTACATCAATCGTGCCATCTTCCAGTGCTCGCCAGAGAGCTTTCTGGTCGTCTTTTGTCAAAATTAATGGTTTTACATATGCCAACCTTCCAAGCATCTTTGCATCTTCATTGTTCAGGAAAAGATGATGGGGCGTAACTTCGCAGAATAATCTGTCTTCAATATGCTTTTGCTTCTTGTATTTTTTGATCAGCTCAACCATCTTCTTAGAATTAACATGGCAGATATAAAGCATAGTCTTGCTTGAGGTGTTTTTTTTGCAGTAATTGCTGAACAGCTCAAGAACTTCCTCAAGTTTATCATCCTCTATATGGAGCATCACCATCTTTGTTGTCAGGAATAAATGCTCAAGAACCTTTAAGTCATCAATCATAAGGTTGCCAGTTGTCTGGCCAAGATAAACTTTCACGGCTTTTACGCATTTATATTTTTGGGATTCCTTTGCTTCTTCAAGGTTATAAGTTATCTTTCCTTTTGAGATTTTATCTGTTTTAGCATCTGCACTTGCTTTCTTTCCTTTAGATTTTTTACTTTTTTTATGCTGTATTTTCTTATCTGACTTTAGGTCATTTGTCGCAATAGCCTCACTAGTTTTTACTAATCCAAAATTAAAACCATAATTTACAACAGATTTTTTTGCCAAGTTTCTCTTTTCTTCAAGCGCTGCAAGTGTTGATGTAGGTGGTGAATTATTGGGCATATCAAAGAATGTTGTAATGCCGCCTGCAACAGCAGCATGGCTTGCAGTTAAAAAATCCTCTTTATGTGTTGCTCCTGGTTCTCTGCAATGAACATGCAGGTCAATCATGCCTGGCAGAGCTGTTAAGCCAGTTGCATCGATTGTCTTAATTATATTATTTCCTTTTGTATTTTTATTTTTATCTGCTTTACTTTTATCAGCTTTTAGATTTATATTAGGCTCAATCTTAGCAATAACTCCGTCCTCTATCAGAATGTCTGTCTGCAATGGCTTGTTTTTCTCAAATATTGTTGCGTTTTTAATGAGGAGTCTCATATCATTCAATATTCTGTTTTTATTGGGTTTCAAGTTTATTTACGCGTAAATTATATGTAACAACAGCTCTTTGAAATTCAGCTTATTATATTGATTGACTAAATAATAAAAATTAATACCTTATTTTATTCCCGCTTGCATCCCTATGATATCTTCCAAACTCTGTTATCTTTGCAATCTTTTCTTTGCCAATGATAGGCCCCTCAATGCACATTCTTTCTCCAGTTGGATCTACTGCACAGCTTCCACAAACACCAATGCCGCATTTGCTGTATCTCTCTAAGCTTATTTCGCAATCAATATTCTCCCTTACGGCAACATCATACACTGCTTTCATCATTAATTCAGGGCCTACAGTATAGATTTTATCAATCTTGTTTTTATCCTTAGTTTTATTTTTATCATTTTTTTTGATATTATCTTTACTTTCTTTTATTATATTGTTTAAAGCACCGGTAACTCTTCCTTTTATACCATAGCTTCCGTCATCTGTTGTAACATGAATGTTAACTCCTGTACCCTCTAATCTTTTGTGGAATAATAACAGATCTTTAGTTCTCGCGCCAACAATGTAATGGATATTTTCCGGCTTTAATCCTTTTTTTATCGCAAGCTCTGCTAAAGAAGCCATAGGGCCTGCGCCATAGCCACCGCCTACTAAGGCAATGCTTTTCACCAGATTTACATCTTTGTTCTTTTGGTTATTATTTTTATTTTCAATTTTTTTGTTTGTATCTGCTAAGCTAAAGCAGGTTCCTAATGGCCCTCGAATGCCGACATAATCTCCGACTTTTGCGCAACAAATTGTACTTGATACTTTACCTATAGCAGCAATTGCCAATGAAAAGCCCTCTCCAAAATCCTGCGCAATTGACATTGGCTTCTCTCCGCAATCAGGCAGCCAAATCATCACAAACTGCCCTGGCTTTGAATTTAGTTTATGGTTAAAGAAGAAATTTTTGACGTTTGAATTTTCCTGCACAATTTTTTCAATCTTCAGCATGCGCATTGGAAAAGGATCATCTAATTGCAATGCACCAATACATTT
This sequence comes from Candidatus Woesearchaeota archaeon, assembly GCA_016180275.1. Taxonomy (GTDB): domain Archaea; phylum Nanobdellota; class Nanobdellia; order Woesearchaeales; family UBA10200; genus UBA10200. The sequence goes on along the minus strand of JACPBN010000041.1, from coordinate 7,320 downwards.
GCATCCTTTCTTTTTATAATTCATTTGTTTCATCGCATTACCTTCACTATATTTTTCACTTCTGTATCTTTTATTACTTATGCGCTTTTCCAATTATCTCTTTTAATGAACTAACGTTATTTTCTTTCATCCATTCAGCTATTTCATTATTTATTTTTTTGAAGCAGCTTATTCCGCGATAGTAAACAGCACTGCCTACACCAACAGCAGTTGCGCCTGCCATCATTAATTCAATTGCATCTTTGCCTGTGTTTACTCCGCCAGTCCCGAGAATTGGGATTTTCACAGCTTTGTAAATGTCATAAATACATTTGACAGCAATCGGCTTTAATCCTGGGCCCGAATACCCCCCTGATTTATTTGTCAGTATTGGCTTGCCTGTTTTTAAATCTAGAAACATTCCTGGCATTGTATTTATTGCAGTTATTCCATCAGCGCCCGCGGCTTCAACAGCTTTTGCTATCTTTGCGATGTCTGGCACATTTGGGGCAAGCTTTACTAAAATTGGCAGGTTTATTTTATTATTTGCATCTTTATTTGCTTCTTTCAGTGCTTTCTTTACTGCCTTTGTCAGCTCAGCTGCCATTGCAGGATTGCATGCAAAAGGCTCTCCAAACTCATCTTTTACGTTTGGACATGAGAGATTTAATTCCAGCATTTCACATCCAGACTTAGAAATCTCTTTTGCTGCTTTGGCAAAATCTTCTATGGATGTTGCAAAAACGTTGCCTATGATTCGGGCATTTCTTAATTCTTTATCTTTATGTGCAGCAAGCCTTTTTTTTGCATCCTTGATCTCTTCAATGCTAGATGCTAATCCGGGATTGGATAATCCAACAGCATTTAGCATGCCAGATTCATTTGTCACGATTATCGGTGAGCCATGGCCTTTCCTTGGCTCTAAGCTTATTGATTTGCAGGTTACTGCTCCTGCGCCATTCTCTATTGCAAATATAAGTGAAGAAGCAGTAGTGTCAACAATCCCGGAAGCCAGTACAAGCGGATTCCTTAATTTTACACCGCAAAAACTGGCAGAGACATCAATGGCTGCATCTGATTTAGCAAAGCCTTTCTCTCCCACTTTCGATGCAGATTTTGCGCTCATTAAAAAGATATGAAAGTAAGCTTTTGTATATAAAGGTTGCGACGCAGAAACAAAAATATGCCCAAATAGAAAACTATTTTTTCTCAAGCTCCAGCCTTATCTTATCAAGCAATTCTTTTGTCCTATTCTTTAAGCTTTGAAATTCCATCTCTTCCAAAGATGTTTTGGTAGAATATTGCATCTTTTCCCGGATATCAAGTATTTTTGCGCTATGCGCCAGATCAGTTGCTACCTCTTTATCAAAAATCTCTTTAATATTGTTTGTAGTCAGCGTCTTTATTTCTCCTTTAATGATTAAGTCTTCCACAAGTGCAAATGTGCATGACTGGTTTCTTGACTCATAACCTCGTTTAGCAAGAATTGCAAGCAACCCAACATATAGTGAATAAAATGATGCGCTTGCACTCCAGTCACTATACCCTAAATCATGGAAATCTGTTATTGCATTAAAATTATGCAAAGCTTTAGCTAAATATGCTTCTGATTTGCTTAAATCAGGATTAGATCTTATCAATCCTTTATGGCGCTCACTTCCTTTTTTTCCTTCATCAAAGCACTTTCTAAGCTTTTCATCAATCTTTTGCGGCATTTTTAATCCTCTCAACTAATGCATCAAAGCCCCAAAGCACCATGCCTTTAAGTATGGTCTGAGTGATTATTGGGTCATTCTTCTTTAAATTTTGCGTTAAATCATCTCTTGTTTGTATAACATCATGTATTTTAACAGGCATAATGTCTTGAACCTTTGCTAAATTTTTTTTGTATGAATTAAAATTCTTCTTTTCAAGCATGAATAACACATCTAAATCATTAGGCTTCTGCTTTGATGTAATATATGAACCAAATAGTATGCAGGCAGCTGTTACATCCTTTAGTTCTTTTAAGTCCTGTGAGCGATTCCTTACTCTTTCATCTAATTCATCAGGCATCAATGCTAATGCCAGTATTCTCTCTGTTTTTTCATCATCAAAATTTAGCCTGTAGCTTTTAATGTTCGCAATCTGCTTTACTTTAAGGATGCCTTCCTTTTCAAGCTTTTTCAGTAATTTGTATGCGCCATTCGGGCTTAAATTGCATTGCTCAGCTATTTGGTTAATAGAGTAATCACTATTAATGCCAGCAGATAATGTCCTCAATACAAGCTTTTCCTTAATAGTCAAGAGCATATTATACACCTTTAGTTGATGATTATACACTAAAGGTATATAAAGGTTGTGGAGAAATATGGCCTGTGATATATTCTATAATTATTAAATTTTAGGTATTTGTTTAGCTACACTAAAATTAAAAGCGGTGGCGACTGCCAAATTATGACGAACACAAATCCACAATAACCCTGCTAAGTTGCGACGGGCGATGCTATCTAGTTAAACCTCAAGTAACACAACACACAATACATTTCTATTCTCACATCTACTTTCTAAACGTAGAGGAGGAGCAACTCATTGATGAACTAAATTAGTGTTCGTCGGCAGTCGCCACCGCTTTTGAATAGATTATCACATGAGCTAAACAAATACAATTTTAGAACTTCGTTACAACAACATTTAAATAAACTATTCTAAACTACAGTTAATCTACTGAATCATTAATATAGGATAACCATGGCAGCTCCAAATAAGCCAACCCTAACTCCAGCGAAAACACATAAGGTAAAGATAATTGAAGTTAATCAGGAGACTCACAACGTAAGAAGCTTTAGGTTTTCTTATCCCCAGGGATTTGAGTATAAGCCTGGCCAGTTTATCATGATAACCCTGAATGTGGTCCAAGATGGCATTCCAAAATTGATCAAACGCTCGTATTCTTTATCCTCAGCTCCGACACAGGAAAAGCACATAGAGACTATTGTGAAATTAATGGGTCTTGGAAGCAAAAGATTATTTGAGCATATGAAAGGAGATGAACTGGAAATAACCGGCCCTTACGGGATGTTTACTTTTCAGGAAAACCTCTCAAATGAAGTTCATGGCAGAAAATTAAACCATATAGTGCTGCTCGCAGCAGGCTCAGGAATAACTGCGCCATTAAGCATCGTGCGCTATATCCTGGATTCAAGACTTGCGTTAAAAGTCTCTTTAATTTTCAGCAATAAGACAGGCCATGACATTATTGCAAGAAAAGAACTTGAAAGATTGGCTGCAGAGCATGACAACTTCAGCTTATATCTTACAGTCACCCGCCCGGAAGAAGATCCTGACTGGCATGGACTGAGTGGAAGAATGGATGAAAAACTGATCAAGGCAGCTGTGCATGATATTGCAGACGGATTATTCTATCTCTGCGGTCCTGCAGAATTTGTCGCAAGAAAACCTATATTGACAATAAAGGATATGTCCGGTTTAAAGATAGCAATATCTTAGTCCATAGATATAATGCAGAAAAAGATATCAGAAAAATTAACCCCGGAGAAGAAGTCCATCATGTTGATGGCGATAAATTAAATAATCATAGCGATAATTTGATAATATTATCAAAATCAGACCATGAAAAAATAGAAAATGAGAGAAGAATACTAAAGAATCTCAATATAGGTTATTTAGGGATAATACTTTCATCATTCTTATTTTTTATTACATATAGATTGTATAATAAAACCTTATATTTTTATGTTGGATTGTTATTATTACTGATTGGAGCTATTTTACATGAATACCCTTATGAGTTAAGAAAATTATTGTTTAGTCTTGGTATCCTAAATAAGCATAATCCAGAAAAAGAGAATTCACATCTCCACCACTAAAAGACTACGATTTCTCCTATCTCAATTGATAAACCAGAAACATTTATATTCTCTGCATGAAAGAATATGCCTTATGGCAGACGATCATTTCAGTGAGTTGTGCAGGCAGATATTGGTAGAAGTAAATAAGCTTACTCCTAAGACCCAAAAGCAGTTTGTCAGGCTTAAGATCAAAGTAATAAATGAATTCAAGAAAAAGTTTCCTAAAATCAGTTTTAAAATCCCAAAAAACATTGATGTTCTCTCCATAGCAAGCAGTAAAGACAGGGAGAAATTCGGCTCTCTGCTTGGCATGAAACCAGTGAGAAGCGCTGCTGGCATTACAGTTATAGCTTTAATGTCAGATCCTTACCCCTGTCCGCATAGCATGCGGGCAATTGGTCCATGCACTTACTGCCCAGGCGGCCCAGGCTCTCCATATGGCGATGTTCCTCAAAGCTACACAGGCGCAGAACCTAGCACTCGTCGTGCAGCGCGTGTAAATTACGATCCATACATGGTTGTGTTTAACAGATTAGAGCATTATATTGCAATGAATAAGATTCCAGACAAGGTAGATGTCATAATCCAGGGGGGCACATTCACTTTTTTTCCAAAAGCCTACCAGGAATATTTTGTCAAGTTTGCTTTCAAGGCAATGAATGATTTCTCTGAATTATTTTTCACAAAGAGCCACTCGATTGATCATGCCAGGTTCAATCATTTCTTTGAGCTGCCTGGAAATATCAATGAGCCATTAAGGATGGCAAGCATTCATGCAAAATTGAGGTATCTGAAATATTTGGATCTGACTAATAAAAAAATACTTACGGAAACAGCTGGATTATTGTTTAATCTTAATGACAAAAGAAAACAGGCTAAACTAAATAAAATTCTTGAGAAGCTAAAGCTTGAAAATATCGGCAATGCAAAAAAATCAGAAAATATCTTTTCTAACAAAGATCATAGTAGTATTGCAACAGAGCAGAATGGTGGCACAATTGCTTTAAATGTTATAAAAAATGAGCCTCAGCAGGATGCAAATGTCAGGTTAATAAGGGCCATACAGGAAAAATTAAGGCAGGAGGACAGAAAAAACATTACAATTGAAGAAATGCACAAGATAAATGAAACAGCGCATGTCAGATGCATTGGCCTGACAATCGAGACAAAGAGTGATTTTGGAAAGCTATATCAAGGCAATGAAATGCTGCGTTTAGGTTGCACAAGAGTAGAGCTTGGAATTCAATCTGTTTACGACAATGTTCTGGAGATAACCCATCGCGGCAATACTGTGCAGGATAACATTGAGTCTATAAGAATATTAAAAGACCTTGGTTTTAAGATTCTTGCGCATTACATGCCAGGTTTGCCAGAAACAAGCAGAAAAGAAGATTTTGCCGGCATGGTGCAATTGTTTGAAAACCAAGATTACAGGCCAGATATGCTAAAGATATATCCTTGCATGGTGATGCCAGGCACTAAGCTCTATGAGCAATGGAAGGCAGGCAAATTCAAGCCATTGTCAACTAAAGAGGCAGCTAAGTTAATCGCTGAATTCAAGAAATATGTTCCTGAATACTGCAGGATAATGAGAGTCCAGAGAGATATTCCCACAAACGTAACAAGCGCAGGCGTTGACAAGACAAATCTGAGACAATATGTTGAAGAAGTAGTCAAGAAAAAAAAGATTAAATGCCGATGCATACGCTGCAGGGAGATCGGAAGATTTTTTGAAAAGCTTGGTTATGAAGAAGATAAATTGAATCCAGAAACTTTTGAGAAGATAGTCTCTAGCGTGATACTTGCATCTAAAGTAAATAAATCTGCTCAAAAAAATATTAAAGATAAGAAAAATAACACTAAAGATAATGACAAAAGATACAAGAAATTTAAGAATCCTGCAATGTTCTATAAGCAGCTGCTGAAGAAAACATTGCGTCATGAAAGAAATATAAAGCCAATTAAGCCTAGCGCTCTCAAGCATAAGCTTATGAAGAACATCAAGCTTGTTGCAAGGCATTATCATGCATCAGATGGAAATGAGTTCTTTATCTCAGCAGAATGGAATGATTATGTGCTTGGATTCTGCAGATTGAGATTTCCTAGCCAGTTCTTGCGAGCAGAGATCACAGAGGAATCTGCATTGATAAGAGAGCTGCATATCTATGGCCAGCAGGTGCCAATCGGAAATGAAAATTTTGGCGCTACGATCGAAGGCGCATTCCAGCATCTTGGTTTAGGAAAGCAGCTGCTTGAGAATGCAGAAATCATTGCAAAGACCTATCACAAGAAAAAGCTTGTTGTGATTTCTGGAGTTGGTGTGAGAGAGTATTATAAAAAGTTGGGTTATAAGAAAGAAGGTGTTTATATGGTGAAGAGTGTTTAATAATTAAATACAATTATTTACAGTCGAACTGTGCTTTTTTAACTGATTTCTGATTAACCATTAACTTATACATTACCTCTTGTAATTTTTGGAGATCAAGATTTCCATGGTTGTCAATAATGAAGATGTAGTTTATTGGTGATTCTCTTTCTACTCTATTGCCTAAAGTTTCACTAGGAGTCAATAGAATAGCTGTTGTTCCATTTGAGCAATGTTGTGATTTTAATGAATTATAAGTGTTAACCATGCTCTTTGCATCTTCAGATGCACAAAATCCATCCAATATAACGAGATCATATCCATTTAATCTCTTAGGGTTCAACTGTTTAAATTCGTTAACGTCGACTCTCTCGACTCTCAATAACATTCTATAAATATCTATATTCCAATCAAGGTCTTTGATTCCTGATACGATATCTTCAGTTCTGTCTCCATTTGTACTTACATATAATATTCTCTTTCTTTTATCCTATCACCAACTATCTCTATGTAATATTGATGCATATTGAGTTTGTATCTGATACAACCATCACCAATTATAGCCCCAATCAACTCCGCAATTCTTTCATTCATTATCATTTCAACCACCTCTAAGTTTTCCTAAGCTTAAAACTTAAAGTATTGATGAAAAAAGGGCAGTTTGGCGGAACTCACAAAAAATCTTTAGGTTTACCGACCTCTATGGAGGGAAAGATTTTTGTTAAGAGTTCTGACGTTGCCTATTTTCTCTAAATTATGGTGATGCTAAACAAACACTTTCATTCTTTTCTTCTCACGTCAACATCGGCGTCAATATATTCCCTGCAAACAAGTTAAACAATACCGTTACTACTCCCGCTATAAAGCAGTAAAGTAACGTGCTATTTATCATATTCTTCCCCAGCATATATCTTTCTGCTGACTTATCGGCTCCGTTTTCAATTCCGTTGCATAACACTGTTAGAATATAAGCTATCTGCACCACATAAATTCCTACAACTATCTGAAAATGATACGTCGGAATTCCTACGCCAAAGATGTTCATGATTCCACCCATCCCGCCAGAATCGGTTCCTCCGCCGCTAGCTCCGAAATCAGCTAACTGCGCACTTAATTTAGTTAAGA
>JACPBN010000019.1 GCA_016180275.1 Candidatus Woesearchaeota archaeon | reverse complement strand
ATTGATTAGAAAATTAAGTAACCTGACAAAATGAAGAATATTTTTCTAAAACACGGAAATTCTGGCATAGCAAGGAATATTTCATTCTTGGTATACTTATTTTATTATACTTTTCGTATACTTTATGGACTAATGAGAAATTATATCAAAATGGAAAAATTAATAATTTTGATTTAAGTATTGAATTAAATGATGATAGAAGAGAAGGGTGCATAACTGGTAATATTAATTTTATTGACTTAAACTTATTAACTAATGAGGTTTCATTTGGTGTCTTACTAGAAAATAATTGTACAAATCTAACTGACTCAAAATTATATCTTCAAGCAACTGGATTGAAAAATGCTTCTATTAGTTATGACCTAAATAATGGCTATGATAACTGGGTCAACTTCACGCATGATAAGTTAAATACTACTAAAGATACCATTATATTCTACTTAAATACTTCGACAATAGAAAGATATAGTAGAGCAACACCAGTTATCAGATTGTATCTTAAAACACTAGATGCCAGATACTTTAGATTAATACATAATCTAAAAACAATAGGGATTCTCTCAATATTTTATGACAGAGGAATTTTAGGTTATTTGTGTCAAGAAAATTGTTTTTTTGTAATAGAGGGTAAATATCAATTAGAAGAGCCAATATTTATGAAAACTTGGAATTTTGGTGGCAAAGTATTTCAAACCGCACAAAAAAAATATAGTAATATCACTGACAGAAGTTTCTTCTTGAGATTTAATCCACAAAGACGTGAACTTGCAGAATTACAAAAGGTAGTTGATAGTATTGTTTTAGGTATACTTTCTGTATTAATTTATGAATTATTTACAAAGAATTCATCAAACTTAAAATCTAAAAAAGATAAAACAAGAAATAAGAAAACATTACAACTAAATAATCTATTAAATAATCAAACACGAATAAAGGGGATAAGTTCACAAACCCTCTTAAAACTAAAAAAAATATTTTAATAAGAAAAATAAATAGCAATACATTTATTCCTTACAATCCCACCCTCTCCAAAAACCAATGGATTTAAGAAGACACCCAGGTTTTATCCATAAAAGGAGCAAATAACATGACATTTAAAGATTTAAACCTAATTGAGCCATTGCAGAGAGCAGTAACTAAACAGGGCTATACTAAGCCAACACCTATACAATTAAAATCTATCCCATCATTATTGACAGGCAAAGATCTGATAGGCATTGCCCAGACAGGAACTGGAAAGACTGCTGCGTTTGTACTACCAATTTTGCAAAGGATGACTGAGAAATACCCAAGAGTTGTCCGTACATTGGTTCTTGCTCCTACAAGAGAATTAGCAGCGCAGATAGGAGAAAGCTTTGCTGCATACGGGCAGTTTCTTAAATTTAAGCACACAGTTATTTTTGGAGGAGTCAGCTATGGACAGCAGATAAATGCACTGGCTAAAGGCGTTGATATCATCGTTGCAACACCCGGAAGATTGCTTGATCACCTAAATCAAGGCAAAGTTAATCTGAAAGACATAGAATTCTTTGTTTTGGATGAAGCTGACAGGATGCTTGATATGGGCTTTATCCGTGACATCCAAAAGATAATCGCAAGACTACCTCAAAAAAGGCAATCGCTTTTTTTCTCTGCAACAATGTCTCCTGAAGTCAATGAGCTTGCCAAAAGGCTTCTCAGGAATCCAGTGCATGTTGAGGCTGCGCCGCAAGCTACAACTGTTGAGCGTGTAAAGCAATGCGTTTTTTTTGTAGATCAAGGAACTAAACAAAGCTTATTGTTAGAGCTTCTTAAGCAAAAACATCTTACATGCGTATTAATTTTTACCAGAACAAAACATAAAGCAAACAGGGTTGAAAAGTTCCTTAACGAGAATGGAGTAAGAGCAGATGCTATCCATGGCAATAAATCACAGGGTGCAAGGCAAAAAGCACTTTATGACTTCAAATCTGGAAGGACTAAGGTATTGGTTGCAACTGATATTGCAGCCCGCGGCATAGACATAGATAATATCTCTCATGTCATAAATTTTGAGCTGCCTAATGAGCCAGAGAGCTATGTCCACAGGATAGGCAGGACTGCAAGGGCAGGGGCAGAAGGCACAGCATATTCCTTTTGTGCAGCAGATGAAAGGAACTTCCTGCATAATATTGAGAGATTGATCAGGCAAAAGATTGAGGTTCTGCCACATTTATATCATTCAAAACAGGCAGAGAATGCGGTAGGCGCAGTAGCAAGGCCGCCGCCAAAACATTTCGGCAATAATCGCGGCAACCAATCAAGAAAGTTCTTCTCTAAGTTCATGCATAAGGGTAATTTTAGAAGGCGATGAGATAGATTAGGGGATGAGTTTAGGTTTTTCCTATTACCTTTTATAGCTTAATAGAAAGCCATTATATTAGTCGTCAAAATGTCTACCCTTAATTTTCAATGGTCCACCATCGTTAGGATGACGTATTGTTTTAAAAGTTTTATCTTTTCTATATAGCTTCTCTGATTGCATTGATTCTTCTATCGGCATTAAAGTAGCTGCATCAGCTTTTTGAGGATTATATAATTGTCGTGCTAATTGTACAAGCCTTCCTTCTTGATTACTACTGGCAATAAAATGTTTATCATCTATAATGCTAGTATCATGTCATTGGACAATAGCATTCAATCCAAAACCATTAGGTGCACTTATATAACTTGCAATCGGTAAAGCATCCATCATAAACCAACCTCGATGATATCCTCACCTCTCAATCATCACTAGACGCTTGTTCTCTTTGTTCTCTCTGAACTCTATCAAATACCCTATCTAAATCATCTTTAGGCTCGCTAGATGCACTCTCTCTCTGCATTCTTTCTATATGGTTAAATGCCCTATCTGCTGCTTCTTTTGCTTGTCTATCTCTATCAGCCTTTTCTTGTGCTTCTCTTGCTGCTTGTTGCTTGGCTTCTTCATCTTTTCTTTGCCTTTCCTGTGATTCTTGTTTTTTTTGTTCTTCTGCTTTCAATTTCGCTTGAAGTTTTTCATTTACAACCGCATTATTTTTTGCTTGCAATTGTTCAGCACTCATTCCATAGCCTTTACCAATAGACGTTAATGTTTCTCCTTTCTGGACAACATGTACTTCAGTATCACTTACATAAATTTTACCACCTGCGCTAATGGCATCTCTATTTGTTATTCTTCCTGTTTCAGCATGACTCTTTAAACTTTCTCGATATGAATCAATTCCACCTGTTTTTTGAACTCTATCATATAAATCCTTAACTCTAGCATCTTCATTTCTAGCTACTTCACTCTTTGCAAGACAATCAATTATTACTTGAGATATAACTTCAGGAGAACTACTAAAAGCTGCACCACGATTTTGTATTATACATTCATTTGTAGTTTGTTGTGTTTTATTTGGGTCTATCATTTTTGAATATGCTGTAACTTTGTCAGAATAATTTTTGCTAGCTTCGCTAAGTTTCTGCATTGCTCCTAAAAATTCACCTAAATTTTCTGGTATATCTTTTGCAGTTGTTACAATGCTATCAAGAGTATTTCTACTCTTTTCTAGTGTTCCGGTAAATGGAACGTCTTCACTATCACCATTGAAAGAAGTAATTCTTTCTGCAATTACATATCCACATAATGGTAGAGCTTCAGCACAAGCAACTACTGTACCAACATCTTCAGCAATAGCTAAGCCAGTCATTCCTGTTTCAGCTAATGTTGATACTATTGGCACACCTAACCCAACAGCTTTTTCTCCAACTGCTCTTTGCTTCTCTTCTACTCCTCTTTTTGCTTCTTGCATTGCTTCATACGCATTTAATTTGTATTCATCTGTTGTTTCTTGAGGAGAAGCAGTATTGGCTGAAGTTTCTGCATTTCTTGTTGTAATACTTTTAATATCATATGCTATAACTCCCTGACCTAAATGATCTGATGATTTTACCTGCTTACTCTTATATACCAAAGGTGCAATTAAAGTAATTACCTTATCATCTTTTGTCCTTTCTCTCACTATTTGTGCAAGGTTGCTATTATTATCTACAACAACTATGTATGCTTCAATATTTCTAGTATCGCTGCCAGAATTAGCAATTCGTTGTAAATTTTTCTTCACGATTTCTCCAATCTCCGCATTAGTTTTATATGTAGTTTGCATAGCCTCAACTTTAGGCTGCTCATCTGTTGACAATAATCCTGCATAATTGCCATTCTGATCAACCACAACTACAGTTGCATGATTATCAGCATTATTATTTCCGTCATAAGATGTTAGGCTTGCATAGCTGCCTGCGAAATAAACAGAAATTAATCCTGCTAAAGCAGCTAATCCGCCTGTGCCGACTTTTCTAGTAACTTGTGCTAATTTGGCACCTTTCTTTTTATCTTTGATAATCCCAAGCCCCATTAATAACCCAGCAAAACTCACAGCCGGCACATAAGTTTGCTTATACTCTTTAAACTCATCATCTATTCCTTTTTGATAAGCATCCAATGCCTGTTGAACATCATTAAGCTGCCTTGCTGCAATTTCATCTTTTAAGTTGGCAGGTAAATTTGGGAAGAGGTCTTCTTTCATAAAATAAGCTAAATCTGCAATCTCCAAGTCAGTGCATCCTCTGAAATTATTTGCAGCTGCTAGCCTTAATTGCATCATTGCATAATCAGAGGTATTTTTATCATACAACTGCCTAGCTAATGTTACTAATCTGCCTTCATCAGCGTTATCTGGCTGTAAGCCTTGTAGCAAATGAACAAAAGCAAAATCTGGAGAATTAGCTGGCATAAGTATAGCATCTATGCTGCCTGTATTTACACCAATATAAATTTGATGTGGTAAAGCTTGATCCATTTTCTCACCTCATACAATTTAATGGCTCATCCATTTCATCTCATTCCGCATTCTTATCCCATCTTCAATAGCCTTAGATTTAGCATATGCTGCTTGCAATTGTGTAACATATGTATCATACTTCTCTTGATACTGAGCAAACTCTGGGTAGTGTTAGTGTTTGACTGATTTGAGTTTATTGTTATATTCATATAGGAATATTTTTAATACAATATCATGCATTTCTTTTGATTTAGAGAATGCA
>JACPBN010000018.1 GCA_016180275.1 Candidatus Woesearchaeota archaeon | reverse complement strand
GCAGCGTGGCAAGTCAAGCCGCCTTCATCTGTGATTATTGCTGCAGCTCTTTTCATCGCTGGAACAAACTCAGGCTGTGTCATGCATGCGACTAAAATGTCTCCTTTCTGCACTTTTGCAATCTCTCCTGCGCCACGGCAGACTTTGACTATTGCAGTTACTTTTCCTGGAGATGCGCAGTTTCCATGCAATTCTTTAACCTCTTCAAGCTCTTCCTGCATTAATTGCTTAATCTTCTTTTCTGCTTTGCTGCCAGTAAACACTATTGCCCTTTTTTCAGGGTCTTCTTCTTTCTGGCTTTCAAGACTTGAGAAGAATATAGATTTCATTCTTCTTTCTTCAAGCATCTGGCTTGTAAGATTTCGCAGATTTTCCTCAGTCACTTCTGCCTGTATGAGATAGCGCATAAGCTCATGCTTTATATTAAATCTCCTGCCTATTTCTGCCAAGAAATTGTCAGTATAGCTCAGAGTGATTGTAGTAATGTGCTTTCTGTTGTCCTGCAGCTTTGCCATGAAATCGCTGATCTCCAGCAACTGGATAAGCTCTTTGCTTAGTTTTAATTCTTTGAACACCTTTTGTTTTATTTTTTTATTTTGCTGCAAGTTTTTTGCATAATTTCTAGCTGCAGATTCCGTTTCTTTTGTAATCCTTTTCTTAACTAATTCATTTACTTCATGCATAAAGTATGCTGCATCCAGATAATGTGTGCATGAATAGCCATTATTGAGCCAGTAATATTTTTTTTCCAATTGCTTAAGTTCCTTATCAATAGGTTTTCCTTTGGAATATTCAAGTGCTGCAAGCACAATTGCATTATGGGCTTCGCCTATGAATGATGCAAATGTTGGCGTAGTTAATTGCGCAATTATTTTATGGTATTCGCTTTCACGCCCTGCTTTTTTTATTGCAGTTAACACCAAATTCCTGATTTTCTCCTCTGTTGTGAGACTAAAACCTTCCACTATATGGCTTACCCCAAGGAGCTTATTAAACGCTTCAGCGAACTGTTGATATTTCTTAATCAGCTCTTTATCGCTTATTTTCTTTATATCTATCTTATCAAGTTTTTTCAGGACTGCAAAATGCTCTTTATTGATAGCAGTGTGTTTCTGCCAGATAACATCAAGGTAATTTTTGTTTTTAGCAAGATTTTCCATCAGATGATTGTTTATATTGTGAAGATCATCCCATGCATAGCCATAATAAGCTTTGTCATTCTCATAGAAATCTACAAGGACAGTATAGCCATAGCCTAAATACCCATACATATATTTGCAGGAAGATGGTGCGCCAAACGTCAGCAATCCAGGAGTGCCGTTAAATCCCTGAAAATAGTATTTTTTCCTGAGAATGCCATCTACATCAATTTGAGGATGCTGTGTATTTGTAGGTATCAAATTTGCCTCACCGAATTTTAATAATAATAATAATAATAATAACACTGACTTTTTTAATATCAATTAATTTATTTCAATACATAATATAACACTACAACCAGCAATATCGCATATACTGCATATTTGAAATACTTCCATTCAGGGCTTACATCTATGCGATGATCTGACTTATTGTGCATCTCTTCAGCTTCCGCGTCTTCGAATTCTGTCATAAAATCGATTTAATGGAATCTGTTATTTAAAGATTTTTATATAATTCCCTAATTATTGCCATAACTTTATTGAGGAGAGAGATTTGCATTATTAACAAGAGTAGATAAATCAAGGCCGTACGTCCTGAATAGCGATAGCTGTTGCTGCACTATTGCTTCATAAGTAACAGGCATCCCAAACTTTTGCAAATCATGATAAAATATCAGCAACGCCAAGAATGCAAATGATATAATCCCAAATAGCAACGAATATGCATCTGCTTCAGTTTTAGGGATATGATTCGCTTTTTTGTTGAATTCTTGCACTCTCGCTTCGTATATTTCCTGCATGTTTGCCCCCGATAACTTATAATATATCTTAGACTTTATAGAGTGATTTATCGTCGCTATATTAACTCTTGTAGTAATAAGCATTACAACAAACATAAGATTTAAATAATAGCCCTCTTATCTGCTTTTGCGATGAAAGAAGAAGCATTATTGGCAGCTGGATTAACATTCAATGAGGCAAAAGTATATCTTGCATTATTGAAATTAGGCTCTGCAAACGTGAATGAGATAACAAAAAAATCAGGGGTACATAGGGTTAATGGGTATGACATTCTTGACAGATTGACAGAAAAGGGTTTAGTAAGCAGCATCATCTCAAGCAAAAAGAAGGTCTATAAGGCAGTAAATCCGGAAAGGCTGACTGAGCTGATAAAGGAAAAGGAATATCTTATAGAAAAGGCATTGCCTGAATTAAAGCTGGACTATAACCTAACTCCAAAAAAAGAAGAGGTATATTATTTTCACGGACCAGATGGAGTTTCTACTGCCTACATGATGCTGATTGCGCAAAAACAGAAGTGGTATTATGCAATAGGCGGCTCAGGAAAAGTAAGGCAGTTTCTGAAGCACAGGCACTATAAATTCCTTAAGCAACTAAAGAAACAAAAGACAAAAGTCAGGGCACTCTACTATGAATTTGCAAGAAAGACAGGAGCTGCAAGAGATTACAACACTAGATATTTGCCTGACAAATACCAGAATCCTATGATGATTGATGTATGCGGAAGTTTAGTTTGTATTTTATTAGCTACAGATGAAGTTTCTGCAATCGTGATAGATAACCAAGCTCTTGCAGACAGCTACAAGAAGTATTTTGAGCTGTTGTGGAACACTGTTGCTAAGCCATGAATTAATAATAAGAATTAGTTCTAAATGTTATTAAAATAATTGTTGAATTAGGATTATTCGAAGAAAGCGGTGGCTGCCTGCGAGCACTCGCAGGATACTCTGATAAGTTGTGTCTCCTTTACTCTGGGTTTACTCGTTTGCATATTGGCTTGGTTCTTTTTTGTGACTATTAGCATGATTATTCGCTTGCAACCGCCCGACCCTACTTAGCAGGATTGTTGGATTAGTGCTCGCAAAAAAATGGCAGCCACCGCTTCGCAATATATTAAGTTAATACCTAAAAATAATAGCAATCTTTATATATCACTTAATAGATATAGCTATTATATGCTTCAAAGACAAAAATACAGCTTAGTGCTGACAGACAGGGAAACCGAAGTGATAAACAAAAAACTCAGCCATAAAAGATTGACTCAGCAGGACAGCAATTATCTGAGCAGATATGTAAGGCCAAAGCTGAAGCAGATCGCTGAATTGGATACTGTATGGCTCTTGAATAGTTTAGAGTATAGACAGAAAATACATTCCATCGAGACAAAAATTAAGCTATTGATGCTGCGAAATGTAAAGCATGTTGCTGCAATATTAATCTACGGCTCTGCCATCTACAATAATTACAAAGATTATAATGATATTGATGTGATGGTATTGGTCAAAAAGAAATCA
The DNA here is from genome assembly GCA_016180275.1 of Candidatus Woesearchaeota archaeon. GTDB lineage: Archaea > Nanobdellota > Nanobdellia > Woesearchaeales > UBA10200 > UBA10200. The sequence continues at coordinate 5,117 of JACPBN010000018.1, read as the reverse complement.
TGGAACAAGCTTGGCGAGAAGGCAACATAAAAAAATCTGCCAAAATGCGTGGATTAAATATTGACCTGAAGATATATCCAAGCAGGGATGTTTATTATTCTTATCCTAGCAATATAGCATTGATTTATGAGCTTGCTGATTATAAAGTAATTTACGGGATGTTAACTCTACAGAAGAGGATAAATTTAGATAAGTTAGATCTTAGAATGCATCTGGATTATAGCTATTCAGTGATATTATCTATTGAACAAGACGGATTAAAAGAATGCACTTCAAGAGATGTATATTCAGCTATTAGAAATCTTGTGATAATCCATTTAATTCTGCAAAAAAAAGTTAATAATATCCTATTAAATAACACAATGAAAGAGTTAATTGGAGAGGATATACTAACAAATTTGAAAAATGAAACAAGCTTGTTGCTATATAAAGAGATTGGCTATAAAATATTAAAAAGGCAGTATAAATTAGTCAGTAAAGAAGTTAAAGGGATGAATGCAAACATAAAGATATAAGTAATTAAAAAATGCTTAAGAGAAAAAATGAATAAAAAAGCTGTTATGAAATCATTGAAGAAAGTAATAGCTAGAATAGCAATACACAAGATATTATTATCTAAAGGCCATAAAATAGAGGCCAAGAAACATCTTTCAGATGAGATAAGAGACTATTCATTAGATGCATTTGAAAAATCACAGATGCATACATGGAATCAAGAGGAGATACATCTTATTAAGCAAAATGCAATAAACTATATACAAAATTTTCTTGAAAAGTATAAAGATATAAGTGTTACAGATGCTGACATAAATGAGGCAGTTGTTGACACGATGCAGGAATTGATGATGGTAAAATAAATTAGGAGAGGGATATTATGAGTATCATTATAACAGCAAAAAATTATATCTCAAAATTATAAAAATTTCTGTTTGCCTCAGAAATCAGTCAGTTTCTTCTCTTCCTTATTCTTTGCTGCAGAGATATAATTAACTATTGTAGTGTTGCCTTCTGAGCCGCCAACTGCCCTTTCCAAAGTAACAAACTTATTTTCAGCAAGCTTTGCGATCTTCCTGCTGAAAGTCTTATAGACAGATTTTCCGCCTTCTTTCTCATAGAGCTTGAACAGCTCTCCCATCTTCAGGCCTGGGTTTTTTTTGACAACTGTCAATATAAAACGAGTCTCATCTTCCAAGTCAGCAGAATTCTTGATTGTAAATTCGACCAATTTTTCAATTGCTTTCTTAGCATGATCTATGCCTATTTTTTTGCTGCTAGCAGACTCTGCAATTAAAGCAGCCTCTTTAAGCAAGTACAACCCTGCGCGGATATCTGACATCTCATATGCCTTTTGCACAAGCAATTTAATCGCATCTTCCTGCCAGGCATTCTCAAAGAACGCGTAACTAATTCTCTCTCTCAAAATACCCTCTATTTCAGTCAGATTGTATGACTTGAATTCCAAAGTATCAGGAGTTAACCTAGATTTTATTCTTGGATCTAAATTAATCAGCCATTCATGATAATTTGTTATCAAGATTATGCTTTTTCGATAGATTTCTTCAAGCAACATATAAAGAAAATCAAAATCTTCAATTTTATCTGCCTCATCAAAACAAAATACTGCGCAGCCCTTGTTTACTTTCTGCTTGACAAGCTTAAACAATTCATCTGTCTTCAGATTGTGTGTGAATTTAAACCCAAGCTGATCTGCCATGTCTGACATTATCTTAAAAGAAGTATTTTTCTGCCAGCAATTGACATAGATAACTTCAATGCCATCTGTCTCTTCAGTCAGCTCCTGAAATAAGTTCTTGCATGCAACTGTCTTTCCATTTCCGCTTGGACCATGCATCATAAGGTTTTTGCCGTTCATGTCCTGCATTAATGGTTTTAAGCATTCTGCAATCTGCCTTTGCTGCTGGTCTCTATATGGAATTAGTTTAGGCACATAATCATAATCCAATACGACAGGATTCTTGAAAAGTGTTTCTGTGCTTCTTAAGATGTCTTTGATGATTGAAATGGCAATTACCTCACTATAGATACTTAAATCAAATATACATAAACGATTAGAACATATAAAATACAGACCCTATTTAAATGTAATTCCTAAAAATACAAAATAAACCTATTTTTTCCCAATTACCTTAATTCCGCCCATCAGCTTCTGCAGGATTTTAGGCACCATAATGCTACCATCTTCTTGCTGGTAATTTTCTATAATTGCAGCGATTGCTCTGCTTGTTGCAACAGCTGTGCTGTTAAGAGTATGTACTAAAGGATTTCCTGCTGCTCCTGACGCACCATATTTTATATTAAGCTTTCTTGATTGGTAATCTGTACAGTTGCTGCAGCTAACCATCTCCCTATAACAACCCTGCACAGGCATCCAGACTTCAAGGTCATATTTCTTAGCTGCAACTGATCCTATGTCTGCAGTGCATATATTTACGATCCTGTATGGGAGTTTTAGAGATTGAAATAATTCCTCTGCATTTTTAATTAACTCTTCGTGAAGCTCCCAGCTTTGTTCTGGAGTGGAAAAAATAAATTGCTCGACTTTGTTGAACTGATGCACCCTAAAAATGCCTTTAGTGTCTTTGCCATGTGCACCTGCTTCTTTTCTGAAGCAGCTGCTTACACCAGCATATCTTAATGGCAGCTCTTCTTGCTTTAGAGTTTCATCCATGTGATAGCATGCAATTGAATGCTCGCTTGTTGCAATCATGTAAAGGTCTTCGCCCTCTATCTTGTATATGACATCCTCGAAATCTCCTAAAGTAATTGCACCAGAGATTGCTTTTTTGCTGATCATCAACGGAACTTCCATAATTTGATAACCTTTCTTGACAAGCATATCTAAAGCAAGCTTTTGCAATGAAAGTTCCATCAGAACAAGCTCGTTTTTGAGATAGTAAAATCTGCTGCCTGCTACCTTTGCTGCCCTGTCTAAATCAACCAGATTTAATTTCTCAATTATGTCAACATGGCTTATAGGAGTAAATTTTTGTTTAGGAATTTTGCCCCAGACTCTTACTGTGACATTATCATCTGGTGTCTTGCCTAATGGAACAGAGCTATGAAGTATGTTAGGCAATCTCTGCATGTAAAAGTCAATTTTCTCTTTTAGCTCCTGTATTCTTTTTTCAGCATTTGCCAGCTCAGTTGGAAGAGACTTCATCTCAGCTAATTTTTTAGAAATATCCTTTCCTTCCTTCTTCAGTTGCGAGATTTCCTGGCTTAGTGTATTTTTTTTGTGCTTTAATTCCTGAATAGAATAAGTAAGCTTCCTGTATTCCTCGTCTTTTTGCAGCAAATCATCTACCCAGGCTAGCTTTTCCTTGTCGTTTCTTTTCTCTAAATCCTTTTTTACAGTTGCAGGATTTTCACGAATAAGTTTTATGTCAAGCATTTTATAGAATTAGTGTTATTTAATCATTTATAAATTTTTGTACAATTACCGTTAATTACGTCAAATTTGTCTTTATTCTCTCAGAATATTCCTGCACCTCTCCTTCACCATACTTCTTGTGCGTCCATTTGAAGTGGAAGTCATCAGTTGAGAAGCGAGGCATTATGTGCATGTGTGCATGCATGACTTCCTGGCCTGCAGCTCTGCCATCATTCAGCAATAGATTAAAGCCTTCGGCATTTGTTGATTGCATAACTGCTTTGCTTACTCGCAATTGGAGCTCTCCAAATTCCTGCGCAACATGCTCTGGAAGATCTGTCAAGCTTTGTGCATGCATCTTTGGTACAATTAAAGCATGGCCTTTATTTGCTGGGCTTATATCTAAGAACACCATAAAGTTTCGGCTTTCATATAATTTGCTGGCAGGTATTTCATCTTTTGCAATCTTGCAAAATATGCAGTCTGTCATGATAAGCACCCCAAAATAAATTTAGTTAATTTATGATTATTTTAGGAAGTTAATAAATTCATCTCTCGTTAATCCTGCTTGCCTTATGATCTCGAGCAGTGTTCCCTTATCAATTTCATCATGATTTGGAACTACAACAGGCTTTTTGCCGTTATCGGTTTCTTTGACTAAAATGATATGGCTGCCTTTTTGTCGTGCAATACTAAATCCACATTTAGCTAGAATTTTTATAACTTCACGCCCTGATAGCCTTGGCAATTTCATTATCTTTTACCCCAAAACTAGTAACAAGAATCTCACCTGCGCTAATTCCCTCAGGTAATCCCATCTCCTCAATATATAGTTCACATGCTTCTTTTAGATTTTCTATAGCCTTTTCTACAGTATAGCCTTGGCTAACAACATCTAATTCAGGACATAATGCTACAAACTGTTTTTCACCTTTCTTAATAATCGCCGTTAGTTCCATTTTATCACTATAAAAGTATCCTAAGTTTAAATAACTTACTTTTTTACCCTGCCAAAATCATCTTCCAATCTTACGACATCCTTCAATTGCGGAGTTGAGACTTCGATTATCTGCGATTTCTTGACTGCAAACAGCCTATGCACAGTACGTGTAGGTACATGAATTACATCTCCAGGCTTCATGATATATTCCTTCAGAGCTTTCCTGAAATTTTTACCTGTATATTTGCCGTATGTAGCTTTAATTTTTCCTGACTGAAGATACCAAGTTTCTGTCTTAAAGCGATGATACTGCAGAGAGAATCTTTTGCCAGCATTTATCTCAAGAATCTTTAGGGCATATTTATCAGTTACAACTAGCCAGATCTCCCTTCCCCATGGCTTTTTTACGATTCTTGGTGTTAGCTTCATCGTAAGACCAGAATAATTATTTGTTATATAAACTATTCGATTTTAAGTGTCCATTAAAAAATATCCAATAAACTATTGCTAAATCCTGAACTTTCTTTTAACCAGCCACATGAATGCTGCATCTGGAAGTAATTTTCTCAGCAAAAGAAGGGATGTAGATTTACCGATGCCAGAGGATGCGCCTGTGATAAATACTGTTTTCATTTTGCGAATATACACCCATATTTTTATTGATTATTCTCTATCTGTAAAACTATTTTTGTATTTGTTTAGCTTGTGTGATAAAATCCTATAAAGCGGTGGCGATTGCCGACGAACACTAATTTAGTTCATCAAAGAGTTGCTCCTCCTCTACGC
>JACPBN010000040.1 GCA_016180275.1 Candidatus Woesearchaeota archaeon | reverse complement strand
GACGGTCGAAAGGCGGAAATTTGTATACGCAGTGTATAAATTTCCGACTTGAGACTAAGCAACTGCTCTGGCTTTTATCGTCTAGAGCCTAATACATACTGTTCAAATAGGGATAAAGTTTGTATAGTAAATTATTTAAATCCTCCTTAAATAACTATTGCTAAAAATGGAACAGACTCAACAGCTAATCTCAGAAGAGCAGCTAAGGTATTATGAGAAAGAAGGCTATAGGAGAGTTGGCAAGCACAGTGCAGTCAAAGTGTGCGAATGGACAAAGAAATCCATAAGGGGGCAGGATGTCTGTTATAAATGCCAGTTTTACGGAATTCATAGCTGGCAGTGCGTGCAGATGTCGCCTACATTCTTTTGCGATCACAGATGCGTATTCTGCTGGAGAGATATTAAATATGTTTTTCCCAAATGGCAGGGCCCAATAGATGATCCTAAAGATATAATTGACGGAGCAATCAAAGCGCAGATAGATTATCTTCAAGGATTCTGGGGAAATGAAAAAGCAGTCAAGGAAAAATTAGAGCAGGCAGAAACTCCTATGCATTTTGCAATTTCTTTAACAGGCGAGCCGACAATGTATCCTAGATTACATGAGATGATTGATGAGCTGCATAAAAGAAAAATAAGCAGCTTTCTTGTAACAAATGGAACTTTGCCGGAGATGGTTGAGAAATTAACTGAACATCAGCCTACTCAGATTTATTTCAGCGTCTATGGTCCAGATAAAGAAACTTACATCAAGACAGCAAATCCTTTGCCTGCAGATGCTTGGGAAAGGCTGCATAAATCACTCTCATTTGCAAAGAAGTTTAAGAGAAGCGTGATTCGTCTTACTCTTACTAAAGGATATAACTTCACTGATCATGCAGGCTATGCTAGAATAATTAGTTTTGCGCAGCCGACTTTTGTTGAGCTCAAGGGATATATGTGGATAGGGCATTCAAGAGAGAGATTAGAGCCAAAGAATATGCCTTACTGGAATGAGCTAGAGACCTTTGCTGAAGCAATCTGCATGCATACAGGATATAAGATTGTTGATAAGAAAGAGATAAGCAAAGTTATCTTGCTGGCAAAAGAAGAGTTTGATGGAAGGATAATGAATTTTGATGTTTAGCGACGAAAGTTTTATATATGCTTATACCTTAATATAATCTAAAATGGCAAAAAAAATTATCAGCAGAAAAGAATTAATCAGCCAGATTAAGGAAGCACAGAAAGATCCGGCATTTATCAAAGCTATAAGAAAATTTATTAGATTAACCACTACAGTACATTCTTCTCATCGTTAGGCTTTTTAATCCCAAATTTCAATAATAAATCTGAATATGTAAAGAATGTGGGAGTTCTAAAATTATCTTGACTATTAACATGCTTATACGCTTTTAAGGCTGTTTTGCTTGCAAGTGTTTTCTTGTCTTCAGAGTAAACAATATCTAAGTTATAATATGTTGCACATGCTACAAGTGTGAAGTCAACTCTCATCTCATGCCAATTATGGATACCTTCATATAATCTATAAACATTATAATATTTCAAAGCTAATCTGTCTATCTTAATTGATTCACTTAAATATCTGCCGTGAGTAAGACGATCATATAGAGATAATATTAAATTGCGTTGATTTGATTTACCAAACTTAATTGTTTTTGGTATGTCTCTTAACTCTTTTCTTATTAATGAGAAGCCATATACTACAAATTCCTGGTCTTGCTCTATCTTTTCTTCTAGTAAAAATATATCTCTTTCTTGTAATAAGAGTCCATAAATGTTAGTATCAAAAATCACTCTTAGCATCTTATCACCAACTATAATTCTATATCTCTAAAATCATTCCCTGCCATCCTGGATTAATAACAATTGTTTTTCCAATCTTGTCTTTCTTGCCTGCAGTTTCATGCAGATGCCCGCATACAACAAGCTCTGGCCGGACTTCTCTGATAAATTTGGTGAAGCTTTTGCAGCCGGCATGCTGGCCATGAATTAAATCTGTTGCATTATTATATGGCGGCTGATGTGTAACAAAGATTATTTTCTTTTTTGTTTTTTGCTGCTTAGCAGAAACTTGAATTTTCTTAATCTTGTTCAGGAAAATCTTTGCTATCTTTTCAAATCTCTCATCCACTAAGGAAAACCCGCCACCGCCATACCCTACTAAAAGATAATCAGCAAATTCTGCAATGCGCTTGTCAATAGGATGAATGTTAATCAAGCCAAATGCAGCCTGTTTCAATAGTTCATCTGTTTCATGATTGCCAGAAATAACAAACACAGGCTTGCCCAATGCATTCAATGCCTCAAGAATATCCCTATACTGCCTGCCGAATACAGTCAAATCTCCAGCACAGACTATGAAATCTGCCTTTCTGGATTTTTCTGCTATTTTTCTCAGGCTTTTTGGGTCGCCATGCATGTCTGTGAAGATTAAGAGTTTCATTATAACTGATTAAAACTATGGTTATTTAAATAAATATGTTGTTTTTATGAAATAAATTAATAATAAAATAACTACTAAAGAATAGTAATATTTAAATAGAAGAGAAAACTTTGCTGTGTTTTATTGGTAAAGTACGATGTTAAAAATAAAAATTTTGAAAACTACCCATAAAGGTGAGGATGAAGCTAGAAAGCTTCTTCCATTTATAAGTGATTGCCATGTTTTTGGACCAGAAGTTGGAGGTATGACAGAGCAACAGTCAATTGAGAATGAGGAACAGTGGCTTAGAGTACTTAATTCAGGCATAAGCCGATCTCAGTTTAAGAGGGGCATGAAACCATTCCCTTTATCAGATGATCCTGATATAAAAGCAATGGCAACTCAAGAGAAAATTTCATATTTTCTTAAACTAACTGATTATCTTTACAGAGCAAAAATGCCTAAATGGCATTGCGAGCGATTAACACCTGATGAAGCGGAGATTGTTTTTCAACAACGTAAACTATCTGCACATCTACAACGAGAACAAGAACGAATGTTATTATTAGGAGATGTTGATGGATATTTAAAAGCTGCTTCTTTGTATTTGAAAAATATTAAAGATAGTCTTGATTTTCGTGACAAGGCTATTGCTAGGTGCTTGGAAACTGCAGAAGCTCATCTAAGAAATTTGGTAAATACTTTTATCAAAACTTCTCAAAAGACAGCAGTTTCAGAACATAAACCATTGGTTTATGCAGTGCAGATTGGCGGTAGTCATGCACCAGAAAATTATGTACGAGATAATGGTTCTTTAGAAGTTCAAATTGTTGATTTAGCGAAAAACGAAGGTACATCAGAAGATAATATTATTATAGGAGGTTATCTACATGGAAAGACTATAGAGGATCTTCGTAAAGAATTATTAGTTAAGGGATTGCTTTATTTAAGAAAGAATAGAGTTATTTCTTTAAGTCATGATGCGATACGGCAGATGAGTCAAACAGGTCTTGAGGGATGTATCAGAGAGTTTTCTCGTAGCGCAGAAGTGATAAACCTAGCTAAAAAAATAGAACAATACAATCGCTCTCAGGGGTTCTATAGTTAATTATTTATTAGTGGTAAAAGCCGAAAAACTTATAAATATCTGGCTTTGGCTATATCTTATGATAGATGATTTTTTAAGAATAAAAGTTGGAACAATGCATACGGCTTTTGATAATGGTAATCAAAGCCAAGGATTAACTAAATTACTTTCAGGTACATTTTATACGTTCGATGCAACTGTCACAGATGTTGAGCTAGCAAAAAGAATAGGATATGATATTAGGGGTTATCTAAAATTTAACAAAAAAAAAGATGGCAGGTATGAGTATGTTGCATTTATTTATGCACCTACTCAAGCAAAGATGCTTAAATGCTGGGCAAATAATGACACTATATTTCATTCCATCGAGTTAGTTGCTTATGGTATCCTAATGTCATATGTTCGAGGAGCTACTACCGTGAAAGATATACTTGCCACAAGAAGAAAACAAAGAACTAAAAAACCAGTTTTAGATAATTTACTCCATATTCCAATGTCTGATGAACCTTTTGGAAATGATAGGGTAGCATAGTATTAAACAACGCTATAATAATCCTCCAGAATTATCTTGTCAATGTTCTCAATGTTCTTTGCAATGTATAATCTTCCCTGACTTATCTCAACAATCTTTTTTGCGAGATTTTTTCCATGACCATCTAAATCAATGCCAATTATAGAAATAGTTATTCCTGCAGCTTTAGCATTTGCTGCTTCCTTTAATGTCTCTTCCTCTGGGTTTTTGCCGATTGTCGGCAAAGCATCACTCAGAAGGATAAGATGCTTTGTTATATGTTCATTAGGAAACATCCCAATCGATTGCTTTATCATATCAACTATGTTTGTCTCCTGCGCAGCGCGTATTTTTGCAATCTCCTTTAACAATAATCCAAAATCATTTGTAGGATAGATCTTTGATTTTATGTCTGTGTTAAAGACTATCAACCCAACATTATCCTTGTTGTCAATCGCTTTGTAAGCTAATGCAACGCCTGCTTTTTTTGCTGCATCTATCTTTGAGCCTCGCATACTGCCGGATGCATCAACTGCATAGACAAGATATGTCTTGCCTCTGCTTTCTCTTTCATGAACTCTGATATCTTCAGTGATTATATTTTGATGCGATCTTCTGATTGCAGTCTTAAGAGTCTGCCTGACAGAAATATCCTTATATCTATTGCCTTTCCTGAAAAGCTTTGCTTCTCCTTTCTCTCCGTAAACTGAGGATCTTTTATGCACTCTCTCTCCAAAATCTCCTTTTGGCGAAATATTATCAAGCTCTTCTATATATAATGCGATTGTCGCTAATTCAATGCCTGCTTCATTTATATTCCCTTCCTTATCTATAATCTTATCATTCTTTAATTTCTGCACGCCTTCTCTTAATTTGTCTTTTAGCTCGCGCTGAAATTCAGGAATCTTTATGTTTCTATCAATATAAGAAGCATCATAACCAGAAATAGCTCTCAGGATTTTTTGTCCGTACAGATTTTCTGCAATCTTATAGCTTTTTACTAGCTGCTCGAACATTATGTCAGGATTAAATGCGCCAATGCCCTGGTTGAGGGCTTCTTTGATTATTTTGCCTTTATCAATGGTCTCTTTATCATTCTCCAATACAGAATGCATCAGCTTTTCGCCGATCTTATCTAACTTTAATTTGCCAGAAATCTCAAATGCAGATTCTAACTTTTCTTCCTGCAGTCTAGTGTCAGCGTAACTAGGGATCATCACTTGTCTTTTTTATCTCCCTTGCAGCGTTGCTTTTAAGCAGATTCTCAAACTCTTCTGTTATGAATTCTGTGGTAGATTTTAAGTATCTTAGACTTGGCTTTAATCTTATTCGATGAGCTAAGACAGAAATGACTGCCTCTTTTAGGTCTTCCAAATCAACCTGCTTTTTGTTCTTTAACAATGCGTTTGCCTGCGATCTCTCAAATAATCCCATACTTGCCCGTACACTTGGCTTTTTCTCCAAATCTGGGCTTTCTCTCAATAATCTTACAAAGTATGCCATCAGATGAAGAAGCTTGTCATCTACTTTAACTGCCTCAATTTTAGTGCTTTTTGTTGTGACTATTTCCTTTTCTAACTCAATGTTTTCCGGATATCCCATATAAATTATATCAAATCTGTCTAATAGGACGTCGCTTAATTTTTCTGTAGAAGAATCTTCAGGGTTCATTGTAGCTATAAAAATAAAATCAGCATCAATATCAACATCATAGCTTCCAATAGTTGCTTTCTTTTCCTGCAGAACTTGAAGCAATGAATTCTGGAGCTTTTCTGGGCAGCGGTTTAACTCATCAAAGAAAAGAACACCGTTGTTTGCCTTAAAGATCTTGCCTGGATTGAATGCTTCCTTGGAAAGCGGGCCGAACTTTAGTGCTTTGATTGGATCAATATCTCCAAGCAAATCCTCTACCGTCAGATCAGGCGATCCTTGTATCCTTACAAAGCTGCTGTCTTTTGGCAATAGGTTATGGACATTTTTTGCTAAAGTAGTTTTTCCGATGCCAGGCGCTCCTACTATTATGAGATTTCTTGAAGCGATCAATGCGCTTTTTAATTGGACTTTTACCTTATTTTGGCCAATGATCTCTGTGAAAGGGTCTTCTTTTTTCAACAGTTGGGATTTTAGTAGAGTGTAGGCCATTGTAATTTTATATGCAGTTGCATCAGGCATTAAGTTATCATTTTGTATTCGAGAGATGTTTATAAATGTTGCTGTGAGAAATTAGCATTTTAAAAGTTAAAAAATGATGTATGTAATTCTTAAAATAATAGACTAGAAAGTGGAAAGATTTTTATTCATGCCTTTCATATCCTCTAAATGTAATGACCACCTACTCCCATTCCAAGCTAGGCACGTTCCAGCAGTGCAGATTCAAATACTCTGGTGCAGGTGTATTATGAGGGCAATATGACAAAAATCAGTGTAAATGGGACTGAAATCTCAATAATTAATATTGAAAATGAAGATTATATCTCAATTACTGACATGCTTAAGGCAAAAGATGGCGATTTTTTCATTTCAGACTGGCTTAGAAACAGAAATACTGTCGAGTTTTTAGGGATTTGGGAAAGGGTATACAATCCTAATTTTAATTATGGCGAATATGCCATAATTAGAAGTAAAGCTGGATTAAATAACTACAAGATAAGCGTTAAAGAATGGGTCGAGAAGACAAATGCTGTCGGATTAAAAGCGACAGCAGGGCGTTATGGCGGCACTTATGCGCATAAAGACATTGCTTTTGAATTTGGGATGTGGATAAGCGCTGAATTCAAGATATATCTCATAAAGGAATTCCAACGATTAAAAGAACAAGAGCAAAAACAATTAGGATGGGATATTAAAAGGACACTTGCCAAAATCAATTACAGGATACATACAGATGCAATAAAAGAAAACCTTATCCCTAAAGAATTGACAAAACAGCAGATAACTCAAATTTATGCAAGTGAAGCAGATGTATTAAACATGTCCTTATTTGGAATCACAGCAAAAGAATGGAGAGATGCAAATAAAGACAAGGAAGGAAATATCAGAGATTATGCTAATATCTCCCAATTAGTCTGTTTATCTAATCTGGAGAATCTAAATGCTTTGTTTATCAATGAAAATCTGCCTCAAGATAAGAGATTGATTAAGCTTAATCAGATTGCCATCAGCCAAATGAAATTATTGACTGAAGATAAAAATATTAAAAGAATCTCAAATATGGGTTCAAAAGGCTAAATGCAGTAAAAAATGAACAAAGAATTAGGAAAAATCCAGTTATTCGGGATTTCCGAAATACTGCAAAAAGAAAATTAGAATAAGATGACCACCTACTCCCATTCCAAGCTAGGCACGTTCCAGCAGTGCAAATTCAAGTATAAATTGCAGTATATTGACAGGATTAAGGTAGAACTGGAAGGCATTGAAGCATTCATGGGCAAGAGAGTGCATGAGACTTTAGAAAAGCTGTATAAAGACTTAAAATTCCAGAAATTGAATTCTAAAAAAGAGCTGCTTGCATTCTACTCTCAGCAATGGGATAAGGAATGGCATGATGAAGTAATAATTGCAAAAAAGGAATATACTGCTGCAAACTATAAGGAGATGGGCAGGAAGTTTGTTTCTGATTATTATGAGCATTACAAGCCGTTCAAACAGCTAGTCACTCTTGGCCTAGAGACACAGGATAGATTAGAGCTTGCAGATGATATACAGTACCATGTGAGGATAGATAGGTTTGCGTGCGACAAAGACGGAAATTATTATATCTGCGATTACAAGACAAATAATTCATTGAAAGCGCAGGAAGAGTTAGATGAAGACAGGCAGCTTGCAATGTATTCTTTATGGGTGAGAAAAACCTATCCAGATGCAAAATCCGTGAAATTAGTCTGGTATTTCCTTGCTTTTGATAAGGAGATGGTTTCTGAAAGGAATGAAGAGCAGCTTTCTGCGCTTAAACAGGATACTCTTGCCCTTATCAAAGAGATAGAAAGCTGCAAGGATTTTCCTACAAATGTTTCAGCATTATGCGATTACTGCCCTTACAAGCCACAATGCCCTGCATGGAAGCATGAGATTGAGTTAGAAGCAAAATCTCCTAAAGAGTTTAAGGATGATGATGGGTTGAAATTGGTTGATGAGTATTCTTTGCTGGATGAAACAAGGAAAAGAGCAGAATCAAAGATGGAAGAGATAAAAGAGAAATTGGTTGAATTCTCTGAGCAGAAAGGCATCAATATGATATGGGGAACAGAGAAGAAAGCATCTGTCAAGGAATATTATAAAGTTGTCTTTCCTGAAGATAAGGAAGAGATTGTAAGGCTTATCAAGCAGAAAGGCATATATGAGGATGTATCTTCTGTCAATTACCTTATCTTGGGGCCAAAGATACTGAAGAACCAGGTGCCTTCTGAGATAATAGATAAGGTCAAGACTGAGAAAGCCCATAGGGTGAGCGTTAGTAAGAGATGAAAGAATCTCACTAAATTCTCTCTCAAATTATTCTCAACAACCAAATAACCCCTCCGCTCACCAGCGGAATGATAATGTTATCATCCTGCAGATCTCTATGAAGCTGCCATTCAACGCCCTCAAAGAACATTGCAGCAAAACTTGCTAAAAATGCCTCAAGGAATGTTATGCTTATGTAGCCCCAGTAGACAAAAAGCATTATGCCAACTACTGATAAAATTGCTCCAGCGATGCTGCCTTCAATGAATTTGATGTTGCTGAACGGATGTTTTATCCTGCCATAGCTCATGCCTATTATCGGTGAGATGCCATCTCCTATTGTAAGAATTAATAAAGAAGCAACAGCTAGGTCTTTTGGAAAAATCACGATTGCGAGCAATGCTCCTGACAAAAAATAAATCACGCTCTTGCCAGGGAGGTGTTTCAGATTCTCCTTTCGCTCAAACTCATCAAGCATAAACTGGATGCCTGGAATCTTATGGTATTTTGCAGCAGTGCAGACAATCAAGCCAAATAAAATCAGCAGAAATAATCTGGATGCATCAAATATATTGAAGTAATATAAAGCAATTACACAGAATCCAAGAACTATGTGGAACATCTTGCGCTTGACTTCAAACTGGTAATCTTTGTAAGTGAAGTTAGCTTCTGTCTTCTCTAAAACAACTTTATCTGCGGCTTTGCTATTTCTCTGACTAAACAATGCGTTATCACTTTTTTTCTTTATCTCTTTTTTTATTTTCTTTGCCATGGCAGCTTCTTATTTGCCTCGAGCTTTAGGATCAGATAGCTTACTGAATAACCAAGCAATGCTCCAAATATGACATCGCTGAGGTAATGGACCCCAAGATATAATCTGCTGAATGAGACTAAGATTGCAAACAGTAAAAATGAAACTTTTGCTGCTTTCTTGCTGAAATGCCTGTTGATGGATGCAAACAAAGCAAATGAAGTGGTAGCATGGCCTGAAGGAAAAGATGTCTTAGATGATTCCTGCACTAGTGCAGTTATTTGCAATGCTTCAAATGGCCTTGGGCGAGCAACTGCAAGTTTTAGAAGATATGCAGCAGCTGCGCTTGCGATTATGCCAAGCAATGCTGTCTTTAAGTGTTTTCTTTTCTCTTTGAAAGAAAAGTAGATTATTAAAGCTACTAAAAGTACTGAAATAATATTGCCTGCATGTGTGATAAATTTCATCACAATAGTCAATGCAGGATTTTGGATGCTTGTAATCCCAAGAGCAATCTTGCTGTCAATAAGCGGGATAAAACTTAATGCAGAGCTTCCTGATAATGCTCCAAGTGTCATAAGTGTGCCAGCGATCAATACTCCAAAGACATTTGCGATAAAGAATCTCTTATACCCTAAATCTAACAAATAACTGCCGATTGCAGCAGAGTATGTCCCTGTGCCTGGCAAGGGAATGCCGATAAATACTGCAACTCCCAAAGTGCCGTATCTCTCGACTGCTTCGTGTATCTTTTTCCTTGGGCGCTCAATAATTTTGGTGTATAGCCTATGGATCCATTTTACTCTCAAAAAGATGTGCATGACCTTGTCTAAGAAAAAATATAAGACAGGGCCTAGAAGTATGTTTGTGATCACGCAGACAAGAAAGACAGTTGACCAATGAAGGTTTGTGCTGAAGATGCCGTATAATATAGAAGCTCTTAACTCCAGAAATGGAACTATGGTAAGCAGGATTAAGATTAGTACAGGGTTGTTTGCTGCGAATGATGCTATGTCTGGCATAATGTTTACCTCTGTGCTTTATTATATTGTTTTATTTATTTTGTATCAATAACTATTTATACTCTTTGTTTTTTACTCGTGCTTATGTTCATACACAACATTGATCCTGTATTATTACGCTTAGGAAGCTTGGAAATAAGGTATTATGGATTGTTCTATGTGGCAGGGTTTGTGATAGCTTACTTTTTGATCAATTATCTTGCAAAGCAAAGGCATCTAAATCTTACTAGCGATGATGTGGCTGAGTTTCTGATTTATCTAATTGTTGGAACAGTGCTTGGCGCACGAATTGTTTATGTTGTTGTATATAATCCAGTTTATTATCTTAACAATTTGCTTGAGATTCCTGCATTATGGCATGGCGGCCTTAGTTTCCATGGTGGATTCTTAGGGGCAAGCATTGCATCTTTATTGTTCATCAGAAAGCATAAGCACAAAGGAATAACTTTCTACAAGATGGCAGATGTTACTATGTTTCCACTTGCATTGGGATTGATGATTGGCAGGATAGGGAATTTTATGAATGGGGAATTATATGGCAGAATCACAAATTTGCCTTGGGCAGTTAAGTTCAAGGATGCAGAAGGTTATAGGCATCCATCACAGTTATATGAGAGCGCAAAGAATTTATTTATCTTCTGTGTGTTGTGGTGGCTGAAAGACAGAAAAATCAGAGTGGGAAAAAAAGGAGATAAGAATGCAAGCGATCAATACAAGAAACTGCCAGACGGCTTCTTATTTTACAGCTTTATAATCTTGTATGCAGTGCTTAGGTTTTTGATTGAATTTGTGAGAGAGCCAGACTCGCAGCTTGGGTTCTTTTTCGGCTGGCTTACGATGGGGCAGATACTTAACCTCTTGATGCTTATAGTCGGCAGCGTGATGATGCGGAGAATAATTAAAAAAGCTGTATTGTTATAGCTAAAAAAATACTTCTATTCAATATTCTGTGCTAAATGCCTTGTTGCCTAATATTGCAATAAAATCTTTTGGTATAATATACTCATCAAACGGCTCAAAATCCCTGTCTAATGCTATTAAATATTTTATTCCTAGCTTTTTTACAACAGCTACTTGCTCTGCATCTTTTTCTTTTATGCTGTTTCTTAATCGTTCTATCTCAGCTATCACAAAACTGCCTGAAATAACTGTACACGTTTCCAGGATATATCTTCTTATTTTTCTTGCTAATTCTAGGCTATGGAACTTCTCAAAATATCTTGTTACTTCTTTTATAACTCTTTCAGAAACTATAGGCTCAATCTTGTCATCATTAATTGCTTTTATAACTAAGGCACTGTTGCTTTTTTCATATTCAAAGCCATAAATAAATATGTTTGAATCTAGAAATACTTTATATTTCATTTTTTATTTTATCAATGTCTTCAGCAAGCTGTTTAGCACTAACTTTTCTTTTAGGATATAGCTGAATTTCTTGCCATAATTTTTGCTTATCAAAGAAGCCAAGCTCTAATGAGTAATGCACTAACGCAGAGCGTATAGCTTCAGATTTTGTATTAAAAAGCCCTCTATCTATCATGTTATTTAAGATCTGTGACTCTATTCCACGAAACTTTAGTGTTAATGATGTCTCATTTTTCATAATATCACCTTATTTTATAGTATTTTAATAGTGATTATATAGTGATTATATATAAACTTTGCTATTTTCTACTCTTTCAACACCTGCTTAACAACCTCATAAACTTTGGGATACAACTCAGGATCAAGAAGATTATTATGCAGCTCAACACCTAAAGAATCTTTGCAATCTCCCTCTACAACAAAGTTCTTTGCATTCTCTGAATTAACAAGCTTTGCATCCTCTAAATAAACAATTCCGTCTCCTTCTCCAGAGTCCATCTTACATCCAGTGCCTGCAATCGTGTAAATATTATCAGTCTTTTTATTAGTGTTCTTGTCGTTCAATCTCTTCAGAAAAATGCTGTCTGCAGCCATGTCCTCACATTCTTTGTCTGAACCAAGAAAACTGCAGTATTTCTGGGCTTTGCTGCGGATACCACTATTAGGCGTTCCAATCAAGATCAGCTTGTTTATATCATCATTATTATTACTATTCCTCTCAACATTATCATCATTCTTTCCAAACAATGCAATATACTCTCTAGCAACCAATCCTCCCATGCTGTGGGCAACAATATTTACTTTCTTTGCTCCTGTCCTGTATTTCACTAGTTCAATGAGCTCTTTCAATCGTAATGCATAGTTCTCTATCTTCTCGGATTTCTGGGTTGTGATATGGTATCTTCCCAGATCAAAGAAACTGATGTAATAATATGTTGCTCGCAAAGATACAGGTATTCCTGCTCTTCCATATTCGCCAAAAGCAGTCTCATCTCTGCTGCTTGCAAGAGTAATCTCTCCTGCGTTTATTATGCCTTCTTCCTGCAGTCTCTGCTGCATCTTTGCAAACGCTGCGATTGAAGTTTCGGGGGAAAGCTTTTTGTTGAATGAATGGCCATGTAAAAATATGATAGGATAAGTTCTTTCATCATCGCAACTTTCAAATGTGCAGCAGGCTTTGCATTCTCCAAATGTGCAGCATCTTGGCTCGTTTTCTGAGAGGATAAAAGAAATGGATGGCAATAAGACAGCAGGTGTTGCATTTGTTATCAAAAATAATTCCTGCCTTGGGATATCTAACCTATCCGCTGTCTCATTAAGTTCTTTTTGCTCTGCTTTTTTGCAAAATGTGTTCAGATAAATATTTGCTTTTGGAATAGTTTGGTTGAATGATGCATTTTCCAAATATTCAGAAGTGTTTGCTACAAAATAAGTTATGTTGTTTATCGTGAAGGTTGTCTTGTTCTCCAGCAATCTTAATTGCTCAATAAAAAGTGGAAGTTCAGTACATGGGGTTATTGTCTTATTGAAGTCAAATGCAGTAAGTTTAATGCTTTCAGTCTCATTGCTTAAGTTTTTTGTACTACCATATCTTTCAAAATAATTAATCTGCTGCAGCAAATTTCTAATGTTCTCTATGCCTAATCTTTTTTCCTGCTCTTTATCTGCAGCATATCTGGCTTTAAGTTCTGAAAATAGGTTATTGGTTGAATTTATTCTCTCACTAATATAGATATAACTCTCAAAATTCTTTTCATTGAAATTGTCATATAGCAGCTTTAGCTGATTAAAGTAAGCATTAATGCTTTGCAGCTTAGCTGTCATATCTGTCTGCTTGTAATAATCCTGCATTAAGTTTAGTTCTTTTAATGCATTTAATTCCTGGTCTATCTTAAAAGCCAGTGAATTATGGGCCTCTATCAACCTCAAAAGGCTGTTCTTATCCAGCTCAAGCTCATTTTTGAATGATTCTATCTCTTTTGCAGAAAATTCATCAGCTAATTCTGTGTATTGCTCTTCCTGCCACAAATCAATAAAATAAGATGCTTGCTTATTCAATGAAATAAGCGAACCGTCTAAAATATAGCTGCTGGTTGCAAGCTCTTTGCTCTCTTCTGGAATCTTTCCCTGCAAAGCATCTGTGTTGTTGAATTCATCTGGCTTTAGGAATGGCTTAATCAAGTTAGTGAAAAGCAATATGTTGTTCTGCTGGTTTAATACGTCTACTTTCTCTAATTCTTTAGTGTAATTTGTCAATAATTCGCGCAAAGCCTGCTTATACAGCTTTTCCTGCTCTGTAAGATCATAGTTGAATGTTATAAAAGAAGTCTTGTATCTAGGTTGCTCATCTGTATTGCAGAGAAAGCTCTTTATGTTATTGCATCTTGCTTCAAAGGAATACAATATCTGTCCAGATCCTGGCAAAGTTGAGGTTAAGTCATAGCTAAGCGCTAGGGTTTCCTTTGACTTCAAAAGTCTGCTTGGAATCTTATCTGTATTTTCGATTATAATGTTTTTGCTCAAATCTGTAAGCTTGTACTCACAATAGCTTTTGCAGAACATGAAGTTCTTGTTCATAATTGTAAAGTTTAATACTGCAGTTTCATTGTAATGCAGCAAGATAGACCTGTCCAATGGCTTCAGGTCAATCACCAGCTCATCATTTAGCAGGAAGTTTATGCGGATGCCCAGGAAGAAAAGAACTGATAAAATAAACAGAGAAATTAATAATATAACTATAATTATATAACTCACTTTTTTTCTTGTTTTTGCAGCAATAGTCTTATTTTTCATTCTTATATCCTACTAAATTTCTAATCTGGTTAAATAATGCATCTTTTTCTAACAGCTTATTCTTATCATTCTTTATTAATTGTTCTATGAAGAATAGCTGCATTTCCTTGTATTTTATATCATACTGCAATTGCAGAAGATGCAATAAGGCAGAAGATTTTTTCATACTGGAATAACCTCATACTCTAATTCCAAGCCTATTTTCTTGGCTACTTTGTTTATCTTTTTTAGATTCTCTTTATATGTATTGTATTCACCTTTAGGGACATTCATTATATGCTTATACTCTGTTAATGTATCTCTTATCTCTTCAAATAAATCATTAGGCGCCCAAATCTTTTTATCCTCTTTTGTCACAAATACAAGCTGCCTATATGCTTCAGGATTAAGCAATAAGTCTTCAGATGCATCACTAATTTTTTTAAGAGTTGCAATCGGATTCACAAAAGGGGCTTTTTTAATATAAAGTTTAATAGTTTTATTATAATCCCTGTATTTAAACCACTCACCTAACATCTTTTTTATCATAGCTAATAATATCTGTTTTTTATGCTCTTTATCTTTTATCCATGATATGTTAAAATATAGCCCCTGCAAGCCAATTCTGAAAATAGCTGAGTCTTCTGCATTATTGCTACCATCAATTTTAAAGCCATAATCTATCTCATATTTCTGAAGAACTCTTGAATGCTTTTTCTTTAGCATCTCTAAAGTAATATTTTTAGCTAAGTCATGCGCTTGCAGAAGCTTTTTCCTTGCATTAACCAGGTAATTCATTTCAGTTCTGGTTAGCTCAAGGTGGCTGATTCTCTTCATTATTACCTGTGCTTCTCTATGCGAGAAGATTTTTCCGTATTGGCTTATGCTTATCATATTAATCACTATTTTTTTAATGATTTTTTATAAATTATCAGTACTATAATACTGAATTAATATTTAAATCTTTCTGTCTGCTAAAGGTTTTATCCAAGTTTTCCAAAACACATTTAAATGATGTATAATTCTAGTTTCTTATTTTGGCTATGGTATTTAGCATTATCTTTTTGATATACTATCAATAATTGTTAAAGCATTCAGGGGTGTCTAGATGAAAGCCATGAAATCTATTCAAACATTGGAAAGACAAGACAAACAAGTAGCATCTGTGTTTTATAAGGAATGGCAGCGTGTTAATGAAGGCGTTGAATTAATTCCCAGCGAAAATTTTGTTTCTAAGGCAGTGCTTGAAGCCCTTGGCAGTATCTTCACAAACAAATATTCTGAAGGATATTCTCATAAGCGTTATTACGGCGGCAATCAGTTTGTTGACGAGATAGAGGATATTGCAGTTTCTCGAGCAAAACAGTTATTTGGCGCAGAGCATGTCAATGTCCAGCCATATTCTGGCTCTCCAGCTAATCAAGCAGTTTTTTTTGCATTGCTCAATCCAGGAGATAAATTCATGGGCCTTGATCTTGCATCTGGAGGCCATCTTACACATGGCTCTCCGGTAAATTTCTCAGGCAAACTCTTTAAGTGCGTCTCGTATAATGTAGACAGGAAGACACAGTTCCTTGACATGGATGCAATAAGAAAGCAGGCTCTTGCAGAGAAGCCAAAGATGATACTTTCTGGATTAACAGCATATCCAAGAAAGCTTGAGTTCAAAGCTTTTCAGGAAATTGCAGATGAAGTTGGAGCATATCATTTTTCAGATATTGCACATATTGCAGGATTAGTTGCAGCTGGAGTCCATGAAAGCCCTGTGCCATATGCAGATGTTGTTACTACAACTACACATAAAACATTACGAGGTCCGCGGAGTGCTATAATTATGTGCAAAAAGGAAGATCGCCTTAAACAGAAGTATAGGCCAGATGGAAAGAAAAATCTTGCTGAGTTGATTGATTTCAATGTGTTTCCAGGCATCCAAGGAGGGCCGCACGATCATGTAACAGCAGCAAAAGCAGTTGCATTTGGAGAAGCTCTCTTGCCATCATTTAAGGAATATGCAAAGCAGATTGTTAAGAATGCAAAAGCGCTTGCAGATGTGTTAATATCCGGAGGCTTGAAGCTAGTTACAGGTGGAACAGACAATCATCTGATTCTTATTGACTTGACAACTAAGGGCCTGACTGGGAAAGGCAAAGAGATCCAGATGGCTTTAGATGAAGCAAACATAACTGTCAACAAGAATACAATTCCTTATGAGCCAGCTACGCCATTTAATCCATCTGGCATTAGGTTAGGCACTCCTGCAGTTACTACACGAGGCATGAAAGAGAGTGAGATGGAAGTTATTGGCGCTAATATAGTAAAAGTGATTGATAATCATTCAGACAAAAATGTGATTGCTAAGGTTAAGCAGGATATTGTTGAGCTTAGTAAGGGGTTTCTGTTGTATCCTGACTTATAATTTTATCTTTACCTTCTTTTAGTCAGTCACAAACCTAAATATCTCTTCTGCTAATGCTTTCTGCTCTTCTGTAAAAGTAGGGTAATTTCTTCTGGCATATTCATCATAAAATAATGTTTTAATCGCAAAACTGCTTGCAAACAATTCATCCCAGTTAGTTTTTGGATGCCCTGCATCAGAGTATGGCACAAAATTGCTGTCTTTAAAGCTATTTATTATCCCTAGTTCCATGGCTTTGCCATATAATCCACTAAATTCCCTGGAATGCCCTTTAATCCCAAATCTTTCATAATTCAGACTGTGCCCAAATTCATGGGCGATTATACCCAATCCTAAGTTAAGTGTTTCATTTCCGTCATGTAAAAAACATCCTGATGTAACATTGACTCCTGCCATACTGCTTCCATTGACAATATTTGGGTTATCTGTAACACTAAAACTAACTTCTAATCTATATAGTTGCCTTAACTTAGTTACCAATCTTTCCACTTCATTTCCAAAAGTTCTATAAACACGCTCTCCTGAGATTCCATCATATTCAATCTTGTTTGATCTAACTCCTCTTTTTGTAAAGCGATGGCTCCATTTTGTTATGTGTCCAGCATTATCTTCTAATATGATCTCTGCCGTCGCTGAAGGATTGTTTCCTGGATCAATGTAGACATGTATTCTTCCGTTCTCTATATCATACTGGCTGATCTCAGCGGATGGTTGTCCATCTATAAATGCTTCAACTCTTTTTAAATATGGCTCAACTTCCATTGTTAAGTTAGGCCTCAATACATTATCTTTTAGCTCTATTTGATGAATTATAGGCGATTTAATGTCAATTACTATAAAATTACCGTACTCAACACTAAGCTTAGTCCCATCTTTGCTTAGATATGTGCCATCCTGTTGAAGGTTAAGCCAGATCTGTCCATCCACAGGAAATTGGATAGCCTGTTCACTAAGAAACCCGTCTTTAATCACCGTTCCATCCTGGTCTGAGATCAGAAAGGCATTTCCATATTCAGATGTGTCTGGAATGACTTTGCCATAGAATATCTTATCATCCATACTGAATTTCATGTCAAATGATAGTGCTTTTTTTTGCGTCACTTCTTCGGTTACGCCAGAACTTACATTACTCCTAGGTTCTGTTATCTGTTGGCTCATGCATCCGGATAAAAAACTCAGGCAAGCTAATAGCACAGCAGCTGCATTCTTGCCAACAAGATTAAGTCTTGGCAATTGTATAATATTTTGCGAAGAAGCTTTTACATCTACAACGTCCTGTTGCAGTTTTGCTGCATCTTTATTTATCTCATCAATAAGTATCTGGTATTTATTATGCAGAGCAATAAATTCTTTTATTTTTTCAGGTTGCGCGGCTTTTCTTGCCATCTTTTTCAATAAATTCATGACAGGTTTTAATCTATCAATCAAACTTTCAGAAAAATCAACAATTGCGTTATATGCTTCTTTTAACTCTGGCTTCATGATTATTCTTCTTGAAACATTAATTACAGCACCCTTTCTTACTGCTTTTCTAATACTATTATAAAATCTGATTTCCTCATTAACCAAACTAATATATTTTTCAATAAAACTCTCAAATGTAAACCCTTTAGCATGCAATGCCCATAACAAATTAACTTCGTCGGCAGAAAGGGTTTTGTCAAACTGCTTTAAGTCTGCTTCAAATACTTTCTTATCTATCTTATTCCAAGACATAACATTTCTGATTGCAGGATGAGAATTCAGCACATACACATATCGTTCAGCAAGCTGCCTGTTGCCGATAAGTTTCTGCATTCTTTCATATTCTTTTGAAAACTCAGCAACAAGATTATTGAAATATCTTATCTCTGCAGAATATAGATTTACTGGCTTTGCATCCTTATCCTTGCTTTTACCTTTTCCAAAGAATTTTAACGCCTTTTTTAGCATATAGCTGTTGAAATTACATAACTATAAATTGTTTTCTATCAGTTAAATCAAAAAAAATAAAGAAACAAAAAAAAGAAAGCTATTTACATCTCCTTCTTCCACAAAGTCTTCTCCAATGAAGCTTTTCCTGGACCAGATAATAGCAAGCTGATTGTTCCAGCTAATACCATCAATGGAAATTCAAATCCACCGCCGCCTGAAAATCCATTCTTCAGATGCACAGTCAAGATTGCAACAGCCATAACTGCTGATAGCAATGTAGCAGCATATCTTGTAAAGACTCCTAACAATACAGCTAAACCGCCAAAGAACTCAACTGAACCAACCAGCCACGCAGCTGCCAATGGCAATGGTATCCCCACACCGCCAAAAAATTGCGCAGTTCCTGATATTCCTCCTCCGCCAAATGCGCCAAACAGTTTCTGGCTGCCATGGAACAGAAATATAGCAGCTATTACCAACCTAAGGCTTAATGTAGCCCATCCTTCATAGCCCTTTAACAATTTTGCCAAACACATCTTCTCACCTCACAGATTCTTACTCTCTTATTATATACTTTATTTACTGCAAACTTATATTACTGTAAGTTAAGGATATAATCTATATAAATGTAACTGGCTAATTCTAAATCAATTCTCAAAAAACAGCAATTCTTAAATACTGAAATTATAACTCTATCTCTCAAATAATACTAAATTGCATCAGAATATAAAATGAAAATATTAATCGCGCCGGATTCTTTCAAGGGAACATTCTCTGCCAGGCAGATAGCTAGCTTTATGGCTAAAGGAGCCAAGAAAGCATATCCTCATTCTCAAATCAAGATCATGCCGATGGCAGATGGCGGCGAAGGAACGATAGAGGCAGTAGTATTTGATCTGAAAGGAAAAATAATAACCAAGAAAGTTACTGGGCCATTAGGCTATAAAGTTAAGGCTAAATATGCATTTGTCTATGATAAAAACCATCACCAGCATCTTGCATTTATCGAGATGGCTGAGGCAGCAGGATTAACTTTAGTTCATGAGAGCAAAAGAAATCCTCTTTATACTACAACATATGGTGTTGGAGAGCTTATGTTGGATGCAATTAAGCGAGGAGCAAAAGAAATCATCATTGGTATCGGCGGAAGCGCAACAAATGACGCAGGCTGCGGAATGGCTCAAGCCCTTGGTGTGGAATTCTTAGATAAAAACGGTGAACGCGTCAATAACAATGCATTTATGTGCGGCAAATTATTATCAGATCTTAAAATAATAGATGTCTCAAATGTCAATCCTAAATTTAAAAAAATCAAGTTCCTGGCTGCATGCGATGTGTCAAATCCATTGTATGGCAGGCATGGCGCAGCACATATGTATGCGCATCAAAAAGGCGCTACAAAAGATGATGTAAAATTATTGGATAAAGGCTTAAGAAACATAGCTGTAGTATATAGAAAATCAAAAAACTCAATGAACTATAAAAAATCTGATAAGCAAAAGAAATCAAGGCATGATATCGCTTTATTAGCAGGTTCAGGCTCAGCAGGTGGCTTAGGCTTTGGGTTAAGGGCATTCTGCAATGCAAAGCTTGAGTCTGGCATCGAGATAATAAGCGAAATACTGGACCTTAAAGATGTCATTAAGAAGAGTGACCTGATAATCACAGGTGAAGGAAGGTTGGACAAGCAAAGCATACACAATAAAGCGCCTGTTGGTATAGCTAAGATTGCTAACAAATATAAAAAGAAAGTTATAGCTGTACCAGGCAGTGTGGGCAATGGCTATGAAAAAACATATAAATACTTTGATGTTATTGTCCCAGCAGCAGCAGGGAAATATACTCACAAAGAGCTGATACAATATACGCCTAAGCTGGTTGAAGAGGCTGTTGTAAAGGCATTAGTTAAATTGACAGATAAAAATAAATCAGGCAAATAACTAATAAAAATGGAGTGATTAAAATCAAGAGCAAGCCAAAAGTTTTTGTCACAAGGGAAATACCAAAGCCAGGATTAGACCTATTGCGAAAATACTGTGAAGTTGAAGTAAATCCTCATGACAGAGTCCTTACAAAGCAGGAAATAATCCGTGGCATCAAAGGCAAAGACGCTCTATTGTGCCTTCTTACTGATAACATTGATGAAGAGATAATCGCTTCTAATCCAAACTTGAAAGTAATTGCCAATTATGCAGTGGGCTATAACAACATTGATGTTGCAGCAGCTACAAAATATTCTATTCCTGTAACTAATACTCCTGGCGTATTAACAGAGACTACAGCAGACCTGACATTTGCATTATTGATGTGCGCAGCAAGAAGATTAGTTGAAGGAGATAAATTCATGCGTGCAGGCAAATACAAAGGCTGGGGTCCAATGCTAATGCTTGGTCATGAGGTATATGGCAAAACTCTTGGAATTATTGGCCTTGGGAGAATAGGCAGCGCAGTTGCCAAGCGAGCGGTTAATGGCTTTAACATGAAAGTAATTTATTATGAGCACGACGGTTCAAAGCCAGAAGTGGATAAGGCACTTGGGGTAAAGTATGCTGATTTTGACGAACTTCTTAAGCAAGCTGATTTCATTACGTTGCATGTTCCGTTAAATGACCAGACAAAACATATGATCTCAACAAAAGAATTTGGATTGATGAAGAATACGGCAATATTAATCAATACAAGCCGCGGTCCAGTTATTAATGAAAAAGCTCTAGTAGAAGTGCTTAAGAAAGGAAAGATTGCAGGTGCAGCATTAGATGTTTATGAAGAAGAGCCTGCAATGGCACCAGGATTGAAAATACTAGACAATGCTCTTATTGTGCCACATGTAGGCAGCGCAACAATTGAAACCAGAACAAAGATGGCAATAATGGTTGCAGAGAATGTAATTGCAGCTGTGCAATGCAAAGTCCCACCTAACTTGGTTAATAGGCTTAGTCTGGAACAGTGGAAGTGTAAAATATAGTTAGTGATTAGGTTATCATTGTTTTGCAATTGTCATTATTATAATTAATAATACTTATAATATTAATACTAATACTTATAATATTAATACTAATACTTATAATATTAATACTAATAATAATACTAATAATAATCATTGTTACTTATACTAATAAAATCGAGAGGTGTTATAAATGCTACAATTCAAACCAGCATCAAGGATGTCTAGATTGGGAACAGAAACGGCTTTTGCAGTAAGTGCAGAATGCGCAGCTTATGCAGCAAAAGGAAATAAAGTTTATCCGCTGCATCTTGGAGATATGAACATTAAAACTCCGCAGAATATTATTGATGCAGCTACAAAAGCAATGAATGAAGGTAAAACTGGTTATTGTGCAAGTGCAGGCATTCCGCAATTAAGAGAAGCACTTGCAGATGATATTGGAAAAGCTCGTGACTTAAAATATACTATGGAAAATATTGCAATCCAGCCAGGCGGCAAGCCATCAATTGGCAAATTTATAATGTCAGTTATGGAAGAGGGCGAAGAAGTTCTTTATCCGACACCAGGATATCCTATCTACGAAAGCCAGATAGAATTTCACAAAGGAAAAGCAGTGCCTTATGGGTATGTTGAAAGTAAAAAAGGTTTTAAAATTGATATGGAAATGTTAGAAAGCATGATTACTAAAAAAACAAAAGCTCTTGTTTATAATAATGGCCAAAATCCACTTGGATGTGAAAGCGATGATAAAGAAATGAAAGAGATTGCAAAAATTGCAATTGACCATAATTTATTTGTGTTAAGTGATGAAGCATATTTTGATATCAGGTATTCTGGCAAATCTAAGAGCATAGCTTCTCTGTCCGGAATGCAGGAAAGAACTGTAATTTTGTATACCTTTTCCAAAAAATTTGCAATGACAGGATGGCGTTTAGGCGCAGCTATTGGGCCAAAAGAAATAATCGGCCAGTTTATTCGCTTGAATGTAAATGATGAAAGCTGCAGCACTCATTTTATTCAGTATGCAGCAATTGAAGCCCTAAAAGGAGACCAGTCAGGTCATAAAGAAATTGTTAAAACATTAAAAGAGAGAAGAGATGTTGCTGTCAAATTATTAAATGAAATTGAAGGTGTGCGTTGTTATAATCCGGAAATTGCTTTTTATCTCTTCCCTAATGTTACATCTGCTGTCAGGAGATTAGGTTATAAGAAAGGCAAGGAAGAGCTTGCCAGGTTCAGGGTAGATACATTACAGAAGACAGGAGTCTCTTTTACAACAAGAGATCATTTCGGCAAAAGATTGCCAACTGAAGATCAGGAATATATCAGGTTGGCATTTTCCGGGATTAATGCGGATCAGATTGAGGAAGGGCTTGGAAAGCTGAAGAAGTTTATTGAACGCAAATAATTTTTATAATCTGCAGCAATAATACTATATTAA
>JACPBN010000062.1 GCA_016180275.1 Candidatus Woesearchaeota archaeon | reverse complement strand
ATCACATTTGCCTCTCTGCAAGGGCCCAGGCAGTATGGCTGCTCGATCTTCAGATTTTTTTCTCCGTTCAAAAGCTGCATAAAAAGAAGATTATTAACGCGAGGATTTCCTTTCTCTTCATGGCCGCAGCAGCATCCGTTGCAGACAAATACTGTTTTTTCTGGATGTGAAATAGGAAGCATTATTCTTTCAGTTGCTGATTCTATTGGGTTGTTATGATTATAATTATGATTTCGTGTTTCTGTTGCCATGTATTAACAATAGTTAATTGTTTTTTAAAGCTATTGGTTTTTGACAGAATAATATGCACACCAATAAAATCTCTGCTTGTTGATTTACTTATACAGCTTCCCTAATATATCAGCTTTAGTTATCAAACCAACTAAATGCCCAACATCAGATACAAGCACAACCGGATAATGCAATAACAGGCTTTGCACAACTTTTAAGCTTGCATTTTTTGTGACAATTGGAGGGCATTCTGCCATAACATCCTTAATCTGAATATTGCTAAGTTTGCTTGGGTTATCTACCTCTGCAATTTTTTTCAGCAGATCTGTTTCTGTTATTAAGCCGATAGCTTTCTCGCCATCTATTACAGGCATCTGCGAAATTTCATATTTTTGCATTTTTTTAATGACAGAGTGCACATCTTCATTAGGGAGTGCAGGTATAATCTTTTTGTTCATGACATCAGAAATCTTAACTTCATTCTTCTGCTCTAAGCTGTTTAATGCCTCAAATATTTTCTGAACTTTAGTATAAGTAGGGTCAATCCTGTTAGATTCTATTTTTGCTATCAAGCTCTGGCTTACACCTGCTCTTTTAGCTAGCTGGCTTTGAGTCATGTTATGGCGTTTTCTGATTTCTTTAATTTCTTGTATTGCGTACATTGTTTACACCCCTCTAGTCAGATAATGATAATACAAAGTATTATTATATTATTAAGCTAATAAATAATGGCATGAATATATCTTCCTGAGTTTATTACGCCCGGAATATTTCTCTTAGAATAATATTACTTATATATATTCTTTTCGGAATTATACAGAATTATTCAGAGATGTAGGAATAGAGCCAACTGCTTAAAGGAATTAATTGTACAACAAATCAAGAGATATGCAAGATTAACGCATATTGGACAAAAAAATTATTGCCACTGCACCCTGTGCTTCAATTTCTGGCATTCTATAACAATGACAATAATATAGAGGATAACGAACAATGCAATTGGCACATTAAACAATGGCTTGAATAATGGCAGAAGAATAAGTTCAGGCAATATCATGACAGCAGATGCATAAAGCGCAGTATTAAATGCCGCCTTAAAATCAAGTGCATAACCAGCTAACCTAGTTAGTGCAAATCCTACAATCGCTATCACATGAGTGATAACCAGATACCGGACAAGTATAATAACCAATGTAACAAATAATATTGATGGCATAGAAAATATTATCAGATAATATATTGCAGTTGCATACTGGTATTTTTCTTTTAAAACATCCTTGTATTTAGCAAGCTCTATTTTCTCAGGCTTAAAAAACAGCTTATAATAAAGAGTATCATTTGTTATAAAAAGATGCGCGTATTTCATTATTTTACTGGCATTATTAAGCTGGCCAGTTGTATCAATAATTATCTCTGGCTCACGGCTGGTTAAGACCACAGGATCAGTCATCTTAACATCTAAATTTAGGTTAAGTTCATCAAAATTCTGCATTTTTGCCTGCAGATAATCTGGAATAAGAATAAATTTAGGTAATCCTACAAGGATCATTCCGATAAATCCAACGAAAATAATGAATAAAAAATATTTATATGCTTCAAGCATTGGCTTATGGGCTAGATGCCAGTAAGAACTGGGACGCAATGATTTTAAAAAATCTTTAAGCAGCTGCCACATGTTTATTATCCTCTTGGTTTTCTTGATCTTTATTGTCCTGTAAGTCTTGGACCTCTTCTTTCTCTGCATTAGGGTTAACTGAAGAATTACCGGCATTAACTGGATTATTTGCGTGATTACTGGCATCTGTTTTACTGCTTTGCCCTGTATCACCTGCATATCTGTACAGATTCAGATGAGCCTTAACCCTGTCATAAATATAATGCACATCATTAATTATTTCGCCTTCATATTTTCCGAAACTGACCTTATAGATATATTTGTCAACCAGCATCCTAAGAAATACAAACACAGGCTTTGTTTCCCAAGCAAATTCATAGAAAGTGGTTGTCCATCCATCGAAAATAATGAGAATGCTGCCTTGGTTATACTGTTTTTTAGCGCCATTATGGTCCATGACTACGTCCTTGACATCGCTCATCTTTACCCTGATTTTCATGGTGCTTAGAAAATCCTGTTCAAACTCTTTTACTGGCCGAATTTCTAAATAGATCTGCCTGCCATGCTTTGCCATATACTGATCAGATTTTTTCTCAAGCTTAACATAGCCACGTTCATGTATTAGTTCATCAAATAATCTGTATAATTCTGTTATATCAAATAATCCGGTATATTGCATTCTCAAATCGTCAACTAGTATTTTTTTCTCTGTCATTGCATATCCTCAAATATTATTTTAAAAGCCATGTGATGGCCAGGTTAGTTTATTTATCATGCAGTCCACTGCGGCATAAACTCTCCGCTATATTTATACATGTTTAGGAAATTTTTGATCTTGGTATGGACATCATTGACATCTGCCAGTGTATTAGACCTGAACTTTGCGGTATAATACCCAAATATATATTTATCCATCATAATATTCATGAAATATAGAAACGGCTTATCATTCCATCTGGATTGCCAGTCTGTTTGCAAATATCCGTTAATAATGATAAGCAAATGGCCCTGATTAGTCTTTATCTTCATGCCATTTTGCTCAATCTCAACATCTTTTAGCTTAGTTACAAATACCTGGATTTTAAGTGTGTTTTTGGCATACTCAGTTGTTTTTTTCCAAGGCCTCATCTCAAAATACATTGAGCGAGAGCCATCATCCAAAATTATTTCCTGGTTCTTTTTCTCGTTTTTATCATAACCTTTCTCAAAAAGCCAAGAATCTATGAGATTATACAGCCCATTAATATCTAGCAATCCTTCATACTCTGTCTTTAGCTGGTCAACTACAATATATTTCTCTACCATAAACTTTAGCTACGCTAAAGTTTAATCAAACCATCATGGCATACTCACTCCGTTCGTAGGTTTGAAGACGTAACTTCAAACTATCTCACTTCATTCTACACCACAACTCTTTGATTAAAATTTGCGAGTCCTCCTCTTTTTATAAGATTAATAGATACATATATCATTTCAAAATATAAATTTATCTCTTATACGTTATCCCTTAACTTATATGTTATCCCTTAAATACCTTCTATACTCATTGCCTTTGGTCTTCATATTCAGATAGTCTTTAGTCAGATCTCTGAGCTTTAGCATCCTATAGTAAAGTTCATCCCAATAAATGCTGGATAATATACCTTCTGGAATTAAGACATACTTATTGTAAATGCCGCGTAAAATCCTGTGAAACTTGCTTTTATCCCAGTGCCCTTGATAATCAAAAACAACTTTGCCTGAGAACCAGATTTCCATTCTTGCTTTAGTTAGCTTTTTTTTCTCTCCTTCCTGGATCACTTCTACCGGGGTTATATCAAACAAATGAAAATAAATCTCAATATTATACTGAACATAGCTGTCAACATTTCTTTGTGCAACCCAATAGATTTCCTCTTCTCTGCCAAACTCAGTGCCTGGATTATGCTTATATGTAGATTCATGAAACCAGAATCTTCTTGCTTTAAGCCATTGGACCATGATGCGCTGCAGCCCTTCAAAATCAAATATGCCAGAATATCTAGTTATAACTGTCCTTAATGCGTATGTAACACTGCTTGGATTTGGATCTGCCCCTTTTACCATGTTATGGTTAATATAAAAGCTTAATATATAAACTTTGCGAAGTAAAAATTTATAATATTAAAGCCATTAACTGGTAAACATGCAAAACACTAAAGCAATTAAAGATTCTATAAAGCATTCAGAACTCTCACATAACCCTATTTTTACTGAAGACCATGCTTTAGATGAGTTTGATGAAAAGCTAAATTTGCTAAATAAAGAAACCGATATTAATAAGCAACTGCTGATCGTAAGACAAATGCAGGAAATTGCTAAAAATGTTTCTGCCCTTAGAGGCTGGCCATACAATGCAAAAGTGTTTTGGGGCAAAGAGGCAGTTTTTTGGAAGCA
Source organism: Candidatus Woesearchaeota archaeon (assembly GCA_016180275.1). Taxonomy (GTDB): domain Archaea; phylum Nanobdellota; class Nanobdellia; order Woesearchaeales; family UBA10200; genus UBA10200. The sequence goes on along the minus strand of JACPBN010000062.1, from coordinate 1,074 downwards.
GAGAATTGGACAAAAGTATAGGGTCTTTATCAAAAACGAATTGACAACAGCAGTAAATAAGAATAAATTAGATAAGAATAAATTAGATAAGAATAAATTAGATAAGAATAAATTAGATTCTGGCAGTACAATTTTAGAATTAGGCACAGGAAATATACCTTGCATAAAAAATGCAGTCTGCCTAGACCTCTCACATGAAATGCTGGCAACAATAGGCCTGCCTAATATGGGTAATAAAACAACAATTAAAAGAGTTCAGGCAAACGTTGAATATTCATTGCCGATAAGAGATAATTGTATCGATACAATAGTAGCACTGTTTTTGTGCAATTATATTGAAAGATTGGACATTATGCTTGGAGAATGCAAGCGTGTATTAAAAGAGAATGGGCAGATAATAATTGTCCAGTCTGCTGCAGCAGTTGATAACTACCATTCATTGCTGGAAAGGCATCCTGCAAAAGAGCTCACTTTGATATTAAAGACAATATTGCAGGAGCTTGGATTTAAGGCACAGATTGATGTAAAGGATGTTGATAAGAAGACGCTGGTATTTATTGCTGCAACAAATAGTTGATTAAATAGTTAATTTATTTCTATGAGCCATACCAATGCGCCCTTTCTATCGGAAAATGAGCTCCGCATTTTCTGCATTGTGTATATGAGCCATGCAGTATGTCCTTGCAGAACGGGCAGCGGTTTGTATGTTCTATCGTCACACCTACATCAAACAAGCTAGAGCCGCATCCTGGGCATGAAGCTGTCTCTATGCCAAGATATGCAAAACAATTTCCGCAACGACGTATATGTAACATATAGTACCCATATAATAATTAGATTGAATGAAAAAAGTTACGAGTAAAGTATTTCATCTATTTCTTCACTAGCATTTTCAGTTCCATCGCCCCAATCTCTTGGCTTAATATCTAATATGCTCTTCTTTGAATTTTTTTTATTGTTATCTGCCATAACTATCAACACTAAAATAAGAAATAATAATAATAATAATCTCTACTTCTCACTAGCCAAATCCAATATTGCCTTTATTGACAATACGCAAGCGCCTGATGCAAA
>JACPBN010000061.1 GCA_016180275.1 Candidatus Woesearchaeota archaeon | reverse complement strand
TTTGGTAGCCATATAAAACACATAATAATAACAATAACAATAATCATGCCTTGACATTTAGACCTTGCTGTTCCATCTTTTCCATACCTGGCACTGCAGCATAAGAAACTATCATGATATCTGCAATGCTCTTGACAAGATTATGAGGAACTATGACACCTTTTGCATTGCCAACTATTTTGGTTATCAATGAATTAGAAGTGCTCCTTATTTTCCAGCTATGAAGTTTCTTTGAGCTTATTATTGCCTCTTCAACTTCACCAAAATAATCGCCTTGGTCTGTAAACACTTTCATATTATATACATTTCTCACATGCTGTAAGTTTAGCATAGTCATCAACCTCTTTTATACTACAATTTTTTTTATTGCATCTCTGCTTTAAATCAGTATTAAAGCAGTTTTCATCACTCTAAAATAAACAATTTAGTTATTAAGAATGAATGCTGGTATATATAGTTAACGGTCGTATGCATATAATTTAGGAGTAGTTATCGTTGGCGAGATTTTCTACTAAGCCGGTTTAATATATCTATAAATAATCTTATTCCAATTATATAGACAATTCCGTGGTTTATATGACTTTTTTTCGGAATTGTCTTATTAGATAATTCTGGGCAAGTTGTTATATATCCTCCAGAATTATCTATACCTCATTTAAATGAGTACTAGATATAAAAATTAATCAAAAATTGACCTATCCCTGTATACTTTTTACTATATCGACGAGAAAGCTTTTAATCATACTTTCTTTAGAATAAACTAGTTATAAAATAATTGCCCGTAACATATATACTCTAGTTTAGAAATCTTTATATATAAGATAAACATAATAGAAACTTTAGGAAAATCAAGTTTTTTTGGCGAAAAACAAGATTTTCACTCGCTGTTGGCTTAAAAAAGTTGTTTTAAATCGTTTGTATGTAAAATTTGGCGTATATAAGCTTCGAATCAATTATTGGCGTAATTGATAAGACTCTTTCTTAGGTAGTACTAAACATAAACTTATATTTAAAGTTTTTGGTACTCCAAACTATATGTTCAAAACTCTAGCAGTAATGCGGGGTTAATAGAAAAAATGAGAGGAACTCTATAAACGGGGGAGAAAAAAATGGATTTTGTAATAGAAAATGCAATGAAAAATTCCGGAGATATGTACAATACAGATGGTTTCAAAGTAGGAACTGCAAACATCAAAGTCATCGGATGCGGTGGCGCAGGCAATAATATGGTAAACTGGCTCCATAAAAAGGGCATCAAAGGTGCAGAAATAATTGCATGCAATACAGATAAGCAGCATCTTGATATTACTCAGGCAGATAAGAAATTTCTTATAGGTAGAGAATTAACAAAGGGATTAGGCTGCGGGGGCTTTCCACAAAAGGGTGCTGAGGCAGCAAAAGAAACTATTCAAGAAATAAAAGAATCCCTAAAAGGATCTGACATGGTTTTCGTATGCGCAGGCATGGGAGGCGGCACAGGCACAGGAAGCGCGCCTGTAGTGGCACAAGTCGCCAGAGACACAGGCTCAATAGTCATTGGTACAGTAACAATGCCATTCAAAATTGAAAGAGCTAGGGTAGATAAGGCAGAATTTGGACTGCAGCAGCTGAGACAAATTTCTGACACAGTTATAGTGATTGACAATAACAGGTTAGTCCAGATTGCAGGAAATTTGCCAATCCAGCAGGCATTTGCAGTTGCAAATGAGCTGGTTGCTACAATGATAAAAGGAATAGTTGAAACTATTGCAATACCCAGCTTAGTCAACCTAGATTACGCAGACGTAAAAGCTATCATGACAAATGGCGGTGTTGCTGCTATTGGTGTTGGTAGTAGTGATACTGCAAACAGAGTAGATGAAGCAGTAAAAGGAGCATTGAGCAATCCACTGTTAGACATTAGCTACGAAGGAGCAACAGGCGCATTATTGCATGTAACTGGCGGCCCAGACATGACTTTGGAAGAAATCAACAGAGTAGGAGAGCTTGTCACAGAAAGCCTAGACGATGACGCAAACGTTATCTGGGGAGCAAGGGTAGATGAAAACATGACTGGCAGATTAGTAGTAATGACTATTATTACCGGCGTCAAATCCCCTTGGATACTTGGCAAGGCAGATGCAAAGCATGCAAGTTATGAGCAAAAGCAGATTAGCAGAGAGCTTGGCATAGAAGTACTGAGATAATTAGCAAGAATTTTTTTTATTTTCATTGTTTTCTTGCCTTCATTTTTATACCCAATCCAAAACCCCCAAAAATGAAGGCACAAACATTTCTCCCCCTGAATAAGGGGGCTTTTTTATTTATATCTAGTGATAAGTTTAAAATATTTGATAGAAAATCAATAACTAAAAATAAAAAGATAGTATTTGTTTAGCTACACCAACATCAAAAGCGGTGGCGACTGCCATTTTATGACGAACACCTATCAATATTAACAAGCCAAGTTGCGACGGGCAATGCCATTATAGTCAACATTTACTAACACAGCACGCATACTTTTCTAGTATCACATCTACTTATCCATGAGTAGAGGAGGAGCAACTTTTTCATAATCATAACAAGTGTTCGTCGGCAGTCGCCACTGCTTTATGGAATTTTATCACACAAGCTAAACAAATACAAAATATCCTGTAAAAAACCCAAAACTATTTAAAATATCGATCATAATACTAGCTAATAGGGGCATTAGATAACTTCTAAGATTATTCTTGGAGTATAGAAAACTGATTAGGGTGTAAAAATAAATTACAAATAAAAAATGACTATTTATCTAATTGGCTTAGGCCTTGGAAATGAGAAAGACATCACAGTAAAAGCATTAGAGACAGTTAGAAAAGCAAAATTTGTTTATTTAGAAACTTACACTTCAAAGTTAAATTGCAGTATAGAAGAACAAAAAGCAAAAACAAATGACGTTGCATTTTTAGTTGTTGGTGATGTTTTTTCTGCGACTACCCATCATGACTTAAGATTAAGAGCAATTAAGGCAGGAATTAAAGTTGAAATAATCAATAATGTCTCAATCATGACAGCAGTTGGCATCACAGGCTTGGATTTGTATAAATTCGGCAGGACTACAACAATTGTGTTTCCAGAGCCTAATTTCTTTCCAGAAACTCCTTATGATGCAATTAAAATGAATCTGGTAAATGGATTGCATACTCTATGCTTATTGGATATTAAAAGAGATAGAGAGATGTATATGGATATTAATGAAGCTTTACATCTCTTGCTGGCAATTGAAGAAAAAAGAAAAGAAAAAGTAATTAATGAAGATACCAAAGTTGTTGGATGCGCAAGATTGGGAAGCGAAAATCAACTGATCAAATATGGCACTGTCAAAGAATTGCTAACTTTCAATTTTGGAGAGCCATTACATGCTATGATTATACCGGGAAAACTGCATTTTATGGAGGAGGAAGTGCTGGAGATGTATTAGGCATAATAAAAGCTGATTCTCTATTTTTATAATAATTTATAATAAAAAATTAAGAACTTGTAAGCACAGGCAATTCTACTTCAATATCCTTGAGCTTATTCTCCTTTCTTTTTTGAATATTAAAGATGGCATAACCTTTTACCTGTTCAGTCTTTTCATCCCTTCTTTCAAATAGGTCATCTCCCAAGTCTTCATAGTAAGAGGCTGTTGGCTCTCCAAATCTTACGTCAAATGCTCGCCCGCACCACCCATCAGAGATGGGTGGCATGCTCACTCACTTCGTTCGCTCGGCGGGCTCAACTAAATTATTGCATATTTTAAAATGTATTCAGAAAGTCTGTGGATTGTTTGCAGAAACCTATTTATACAACATAACTATTTCTGGTTCTATGAGATGCCCATTCTTTAAAAATGAACAAAAAACAATTTGAATTCTTATTAAATCGCGGGGAAGGATTAAAGTCAGAGTTTAAGGAAAATTTTGACTCTAAAAATTTGGCAAAAGAGATTGTTGCATTTGCCAATGGTGATGGAGGAAGAATATTTATAGGTATCAGTGATAAGGGAGAAGTTAAAGGGACCCAGATAACAAATAAGCTTAAATCAGAGATCCAGGATATTGCAAGAAACTGTGATCCTGTAATAAATATTAATATCGAAGCATTTGAAAATGTCCTTATTGTAAATGTTCCAGAAGGCTTGAATAAGCCTTACAGATGCTCTTTAGGCTTCTATCTAAGGCAGGGAAGCAACTCCCAAAAATTATTAACTGATGAGATAAGGCAGTTCTTTAACAAAGAAGGAAAGATATTATTCGATGAAACAATAAATAAAGAGTTTAGCTTTAAGAACGGATTTAATCAAGCTAAATTTGATGGATTTCTGCAAAAAGCAAAGATAACAAAAGCTATTCCTGATAAGGATATTCTTAAAAATATCGGCTTGATGGATGAGCATGGAAAATTCAAGAATGCAGCTGTGCTGTTTTTCTACAGAAGACGCTATCTCAAATTATGAGAATGCAATAAAGTTTTTGTTCAGGAATCTGAGATTAGAATATAAGATAGAAACAGCTGGCCCAAGAGAAGAGATTTTGGAGATTCCTGAAGATGCTTTAAGAGAGGCTGTAGTAAATGCTATGGTCCACAGGGATTATAATGAAAAAGGTGCAAATATCCAGATTGATATTTTTGATGACAGAGTTGAAATAAGCAACCCAGGAGGCTTAGTTTCTGCAATTAAGAAAAAAGAATTTGGCAAGAAAAGCATCTCAAGAAACCCTCTTTTATTCAGCCTGTTCAAAAGTGTGGATTTAGTTGAGAAGGTAGGCTCTGGGATAGGCCCCCCAGAAAACTACTGAGCTTGAACAGAAGATTCTAGATCTAATTCTAAACAATCCATCAGTATCTACAACAGAAATTGCCATGAAATTAGGATTATCCTCAGACACAATAAAAGAATATCTAGAAAGATTAAAAAATAAAGGCATACTAAAGAGAGTAGGTCCTGATAAAGGCGGTTATTGGGAGGTCGCAACATGAAATGCCCATTCTGCAGCCATACTGAAACTAAAGTTGTAGATAAAAGAGAGACTGAAGAGGATAATGTAACTAGAAGAAGAAGAGAATGCCTGAAATGCGAAAAAAGATTTACTACATACGAAAGAGTTGAGATGTCTAACATTACAATTGTCAAGAAGAGTGAAAAACGCGAGCCGTTTAACCGTGATAAATTAAAAAGAGGCCTGTTCAAGGCATGTGAGAAGCGTCCAGTAAACGCAGAGCAGATTGAGATTGTTGTGAATGAGATCGAAGCAGAGCTGCGCGGCAAAGATACGACTGAAATACCAAGCAGCGTAATCGGCGAGCTAGTGATGAAAAAGCTAAAGAAGCTTGATAAAGTAGCATATATCCGGTTTGCATCTGTGTATAGGGAGTTCACTGACCTTGAAAGCTTTGAGAAAGAGCTCAAGAATCTGCTGAAGAAAGGATGACTAACAAATAATTTTTTAAATGCAATGCCATTCATTGATTAAGGTTGTGTTTATGATAACAAGCTATAAAATTTTTACTTTGCCGACATGCATCAAATGCCCTTCTGTAAAGGAGTTTCTAAAGATATCTGGGCTATTGGGGCAGGAAATAAATTTAAAGGAAAAAGAAGGGTTGCTGGAGCTTAGAAATTATTATACACAAGTAAAAGACAAAATGCCGCCTAGAGATGCGCATGGGAACCTGCCGTTGCCAATAGTTTTATTCTTCGACGACCAGAATAATATTGAGAAAGTAGCTAATAGCATGGATGATGTGCAGAATGTTTTAGGCAATAGTGTTGTTAACAATTAAATTTATAGTTATACGCAATCGGGTTATGGAGCGCTTTAAAAAAGTTGATATAAACTATTCAATCCTTATACAAAAATGACAAGAGATCCAAAGATTGAAAAATTAGAAAAAGTGAGAAAAGTATATTCTTTTTGGGGGAGATTTCCCTCTTTTTATGATGCACAGGATATTATTACTTTTTTCGGAAGAGCAAAAACTATAAGAAAGAAAGCGGTTGAAAAATTGAATCTTAAAAAAGGTGACAATGTTTTAGAGGTCGCCTGCGGTTCTGGCAGAAATTTTCCGTACCTTGTTGAGGCAGTAGCTAAAGAGGGAAAGATTATCGGCTTTGATTATAGTCAAGATATGCTCAATGCTGCAAAACAATTATATGAGCGAAACGGTTGGGATAATATAAAATTGATCCAAGGCGATGCATCACAACTTAAGATAACCGAGAAGAATTTTGATGGAGTTGTAAGTGTACTTGGCATCAGTGCTGTTCCTGATTGGGAAAACGCGCTTAACAGATGTTATGATGTCTTGCGTCCTGGCGGACGGTTAGTTGTTTGTGATGCCCGCCTTTTTACCGGATTTTTGAAAATTCTTAATCCAATAGTCAGCTTTATTTATTCAAAATTTGCAGCATGGGATCCTTCCAAAAATATTCCGCAAAAAATAGAAAAAATCTTTGAAAATGTCAGGGTAGAAAATTTCAATCTAGGGACATTCTTTATTGCCGTAGCTGTTAAAAAAAAGAGGAATATGCCTTAGTTATTAATCATCATACTCTTGGGACTTACTTATCTGCAAATGGATTTTTAATTAGGAGAGAAATAGGAAAGAAGTTAGAGGGAGGCTAACGAAAAATATTCTGCTATTGCCTGCTAGATTGCTGTTTTATGGTAGGGGGTATGTTTGCCCTTCATCAATAGGGCATAAACAATAACATATAAATACATCTTTTGATTAATTTTACCTATATCACAATTAATAATGTGTAAATACTTTCGTTGCGGGGAAATTATGAAAAAATTATCAAAAAAAGTAGATATTGATGCAATATACAAAATTCTCATCAAGGAAGTTGCAAATTATAATGTTCCAGTAGTTGATTTAATAAAGATTCAGACAAATGATCCTGCTAAAGTTTTAATTGCAACAATATTATCTGCAAGAACAAAGGACCAGACAACTGTTCAGGCATGCAGGAAATTATTTGCCAGAATAAAAAAAATCGATGAGCTTGAATATTTATCCATAAAAGAAATCGAGCAGCTGATCTATCCAGTTGGATTTTATCACACTAAGGCAAAGCATTTGAAAGAGCTTCCAAAAGTTCTGAGAGAAGAATTTACAGGCAAAATACCGGAAACTGTTGAAGAATTGGTTAAATTGCCTGGCGTCGGAAGAAAGACTGCAAATTTGGTTGTCGCTGTTGGGTTTCAGAAGCCTGCTGTATGCATTGACACACACTGCCACAAAATTTTCAATAGGTTAGGCTATGTGAAAACGAAGAGCCCTTATGAGACTGAAATGGAAGTTCGTAGGAAGATGCCCATCAAATACTGGGAAAAAATAAACTCAATGCTGGTTGCGTTTGGCCAAAATACCTGCACACCTATCTCACCTTGGTGCAGCCGTTGTCCCATTATCAAATATTGTAATAGGATTGGTGTTGAGAGTTCACGATGAAAAAACTTGTAAATACTATAATTAACCTAAAAAAGAGTGAAGTTAGTAAAAGAATAAACAATCGCCTAAAAGAATTCTCCTCATTCAAAAACAAGCCGACAGATGCCTGGTTTTCTGAATTATGTTTTTGTCTGCTGACAGCAAATTCCAAAGCAAAAACTGCGCTCAATATACAGAATGAGCTTGGTGCAGAAGGATTTTATGGGCTCTCTCAAAAAGAAATAAAAAATTGCATAAGAAGAAACAAGCATCGCTTCCATAATAACAAATCTGAATTTATAGTTGGTGCAAGAGTGCATTTTGACATAAAAAATAAGATAACTAAACTAATAAAACAAAAGTCACAACTTGATGCAAGAGAGTGGCTTGTGCAAAACATCAAGGGATTGGGATATAAAGAATCATCTCACTATCTAAGAAACACAGGGCATTTTAATCTGGCAATCCTTGACAGGCATGTGCTTAACCTTATGGTTGAAAATAAGCTGCTGCAGGAAAAGCCTAAATCGTTGAACAGGGCAAGGTATTTAGACATAGAGCAAAAGCTGGAAAAAGTTGCTGATAAATTGCAAATGTCACAGGCAGAGCTAGATATGTATCTGTGGTATATGAAGACAGGTGAAGTGCTGAAATAAGAATATAAAACTTTTTTACATTAAATTTATATATCCTCTCGTTATTTTCAGAATTACTTTCATAGCCCTGTCGTCTAGCGGTCAAGGATATTGGCCTTTGGCAGCGTCAGTAGAACTGACTGGGTATCCATCTGATGCTGAAGACAGCCAGTGGCGGCGGTTCGAATCCGCCCAGGGCTATTTAATAATTACATTTTGATTATGCTTGGGCAGTTGAGCGTAGCGAAACTGATCTTGGGTTGATAAGGGTTGTAAACCCTTATGTGGGAATCCGCCCAGGGCTATTTTAATTTAATGACAAATCTTATAAACTTCTATCAAGAAATTACTATTTTATCGTCTATTATTAAGATATTTCACTAACATGAAATCAATTAGCAACTTTTTGCCAACAAACACCGAAGAAGGAAGAACCTATTACAATAGCCCTGGTTCTAACTTCCAGTTTGATGTAATCATTATAACAGGAGATCCTTATTATGATCATCCATTGTCTGGTACAGCATTGGTTGCAAGATTGCTGGATACAAAAGGCCATACTGTTGCTATAATACCTCAGCCAATAAACGACGAAGATTATCAAGTTTGCGGCTTTCCCAAATACTTTTTCTGCATAACTTCTGGGTTGTTGGATTCAATGCTTGCAAATTATACTCCTATGCTGAGGAAAAGAGAGAATGTAAATGTGCCAGAGAGAGCTTTAATAGCATATACTTCAAATATAAAGAGATTGTTCAAAGGCAGTTTTACTGTCATTGGCGGCGTAGAAGCCACAATTCGAAGATTTGCTCACTTTGATTATTGGGACAACAAATTGCGAAAAGGCATATTGAATGACACAAAAGCAGATGTTCTTATTTTTGGAAATGCTGAAAGGCCATTACTTAACTTGCTTGATAGGTTTAAGAATAAAATTAATGTAACTACGAATAATATAGACGAAAAGAATACAAATGGAAATAAAAAAAAACTACCGGAATTTACTCTTGATGATTACAAAGAGGTTGACGGCATTGCATTCAGAGTCTCAAAAAAAGAAATGCCAAAAAAGATCCGTATTCTGCCAAGCTTTGAAGATCAGCTAGCAGACAAAGAGAAATATAATCTAGCCCATAGAACAAGATACTTGTTGCCTGATGATGCTTTTATCGAGCAGACAGGCCTAGGCTTTATACAGCACAACAGAGCTTCACATCCGTTGACTGAGCAAGAAATGAATTTTGTATATAGTATTAATTTTACAAGAAAGTTGCATCCATTAACGAAAGATTTTAACTCAGTAAGTGAAATGTTACGAGGATTTGAAAATTCAGTTATTTTAGGCCGAGGCTGCTGGGCAGGGTGTCATTTCTGTGTTATTCCTTTGGTGCAGGGCAAAAACATTGCAAAAAGAAGCAAAGAAAGCATCATAAAGGAAATCAAGATGCTCTATGAAGAAGGCAACAAGAAAATAAATGACTTAACTATGCCGACTATCAACATGTATGGCTCATATTGTGCATTATACAATGTTGCTGAGCAGATGTATTCGCCGATAATTGATAAGGAGATAACTGTTTATAATAAAGAAGAATACTGCAACCAGGCCTGTGTCGGCTGTAAATATAGGGTTATGCGAGATGATTTAATTCCATTGCTGGAAGAAATTGAAAAATTAAATAAAAAGCATAATGGAGAGCTTGAAATAAGAAGCGCAATCAGGCATGACTTGATCCTTGAGCAAAAACAATTGTTCAGAAAAATCATGCAGTTTGTCTCACGCTTAAAAATTGCGCCTGAGCACATTAGCAATAATGTATTGGCGCAGATGAACAAATCCAATAAAAAAGCGTTTGAAGAATTTCTGAAGGAATACAGGCAAGTGAACAAAGAGCAGGGAACTAATAAGAATCTTGTGCCATATTTTGTTGTTGCTCATCCTGGCTCTACGATGGAAGACATGAAAGAGCTGAGAAAATTTAGTGAGGATAATAATCTCTTTGTAAATTTAACACAAGTCTTTACTCCTACTCCGGAAAAGACCAAAAAAGAATCATGATGGGCGAGAAGGCAGAGGAAGAATTAAATGATGGGAATGGCTAGAAATTTAGGGTGTTATTTCTTTTTGTTAAGTGTTAAATTTCGTTCTGTTATACCTAACCTTCTTAGTCTTTGTTCTACGGAGAACCGCCTTATTTCAGCTAATTTTTTAGAAAAGTTTGTAGGAAGGAAATCATGTTTATCAAATATCTTAGAGTTTCGCTTATTAGCAATAGCAGCTTCTTCCTTAATATTTACAATTACTTTTGTCATAATGTGCAGTAAATACTCTACTCTTCAAAAACTTTACTATTAAATTTACTATCTAGAAACTATCCAGCTTAGTCTGCGTCTTTTTCAACTCAAGCACTTGATCCTCGCGACTTCTGTCCCTATATATCGTTAACCCCTTGCATTTCAGTTCATGCGCATAGAACAAAGCATCTGCAATATCAGTCTGTGTTGCACTGTTGTGCATATTTATTGTCTTGGAGATTGCACTGTCTATATATTTCTGAAATTCTGCCTGTATCTTGATGTGCCATTTATAATGGATGTCCATGCTTGTTACAAATACTTTTTTTAGCTCATCGCTAAACGCTTCAGAATTCTTGATGCTGCTTGCATTCATTAATTTTCTAAATCCGGCTTCATCAATCTTTTCATTCTCTTTGAGCATTTTAATCTCATGCTCAAAATCAACGTTTGTAATTGTATATTCTTTGCCTTCCATTGTCTTTCCTGCATAACTTAATGCAAACAATGGCTCAATTCCTGCAGATGTATTTGCTATTATGCTGGTAGTTCCGGTAGGGGCAACTGTTGTTATGGAAACATTTCTAAGCCTCAAATTTAAGTCTTTCCATACTGTACGCTTAAAATTTTTGAAGACTCCTCTTTTTGCAGCTAATTGCATAGATGCTTTTCTTGATTCATCTCTCACTAAACTCATTATTTTTTCTATTATAAACAATGCTTCATCTGAGTCATATGATACCCTAAGCTTTATCAGCAAATCTGCAAACCCCATCACTCCCAAGCCGATTCTTCTATATGCTTTGCAGCGTTTTTCGCTTTTTTTGAACTGATAACTGTTCATATCTATACAGTTGTCAAGGAAATGTACTCCTAAATGAACAAGCTTCTTTAGCTTTTCAAAGTCTATCTGCCCAATTACCCCATGATTATTTCTCTCAATAATAATGTTACTTAAGTTAATGTGGGCATATGGAACTCCTTCCCATGAGTGCATAGGAGATTGTCCACAGCTACCTGTGCAATACACTGTTTCTTTAACTGGATTTTTTGAATTCATCTCGTCAATAAAAATTACTCCCGGATCACCCAGTTTCCAAATAGAATCTGTTAATGCATTTAATATTTCTTGAGAATCTACTTTTTTGTATTCTTCACCTGTTCTCGGATTATTTAATGCAAAAGTTTTTGAGTTTTTTACTGAATCAATAAACTCATCTGTTATTGCCAGAGAAATATTAAAATTTTTTAAGCTCCCATCTTGCTTGCATTTAATAAACTCAAGTACATCAGGGTGGCTAGTATGAAGAATCCCCATGTTGCCGCCTTGTCTTCTGCCGCCCTGCTTGATTGCGCCAATTGCTACATCAAAGAACTTCATGACAGTTACTGGCCCAAAGGCAACACCTTTCTGCCCTGCAACAAGATCACCTTTTGGCCTAAGCATAGAGAATGCAAATCCACAGCCAGAGCCATTCTGCTGTATAATCGCTGCATTAGTCAGCTTTCCAAAAATGTTTTTCATCGAGTCTCTTAATACAAATACATAATCAGAAAATAATTGTTGCAGGATATTGCCTGCGTTCATCATTATAGGAGAAGCAGGCAAAAAATCCAATGCAGTCATTGCATTATAGAATTCTTTTACCGTATAGTTATATGCAGATTGTTTTTGCTCTTCTGATTTTCCACGCATATAGTTTAGATCCGCTTTTGCAATGTTTTCTGCAACTCTTAAAAACATATGTCCTGGTGTCTCTGATAAATTGTTGTCTTCAGATTTCTTTAAGTATCTTAACTGCAGAATATCAAGTGCCAATGGCGATAGATTTGGCTCTTTGATTTTAATGTTAGATTTGTATTCCATGGGTTTATGCTGCATTACCTCTTATTCCTTAATTTATTATCATCATTGCCATTATCATCATCTTCTAATGCCTATCTCTCTTTAAATAATCCATTCTATCTGCGGACATCTTCTTAATAGTCAACTATTCACTAATACTATAAAAAGATTTATATATTATGCAATCAGTTTTATTGTATTGTTAATTAGTACGTTTTTATAAAAAAGAGGTCAAATGTCAACTGAAGCTAAAAATAGGCGTAATATTGGCGCTAGCTGCCCAAAATGCGGTTTTCAATGTGTAGAAGATCAAGTTTCTGTTATCTGCCCTAACTGCGATTATGTGCATATCAAGGAATATAAATGGCAAGGCCCTGTAATTAAATGCCCTAGCTGCAAGAAAAAAGCAGTTGTGTATAAAAGCAAATCAGTTGGCAGAACATTTGTATGCGATAACTGCCAGACAATTGGAAGATATGTAGATGATGAAGAATTGCATGCAAAAGTCTATGAAAAAAATACAGAAGCAGGCAGAAAAGTAGCCTGGTTGTTTGAAGTGCCTGGCAAATTATGGCATTTTGATGTTGATGATAATGCATTGCTTAAGGACTGCAAGTCATGCAGGCAAAAACACTGCGCGCATTGCGATGTTCAGCAAATAATTGATATTCATCAGAACGAAGTTGTTGATTTCTGCGCCAAACATAAGATAGAAGTTTACATAACGCAGGATTACATAGAGATTGTGCATAAGAAATAAGTGGATAGTCTTTTTATTTATTATTAAGCGTTTTAATTCTTTTTGTGTTATGCAAGTTTTAGATTCGTTTGGGATTTTTATTTGGAGTTCAAATAAGACTGCTGGTGTTTTTGCTGGGATGCAAATTGCTTCTTTTGATTTTAATTTTTCTAATTGCAGGCATCTTTGCATGCCATTTTGCTGGATTGGAAAGAAAGTTAAACTAAGATATACAATAACTAGGAATGGTTGGAGAGAAGGCGTAATGGAGCCTAAATAAGATATAAACTCCTACTTTTCTTCTCCATAATCCCTGTACAAAATTAGCAGAATCAATAAACTTATAATCGCAGGCAGAAATAAAATCAACGGCGTCATTTTCTTAAGATGGATAATGAAAGGATTTTCAGAGGTTATAGATAATATAATGCCAGAAATTATAAAAAAGTATGATGCTTGTATAATTATTA
>JACPBN010000039.1 GCA_016180275.1 Candidatus Woesearchaeota archaeon | reverse complement strand
ATACAAGGTGATATTTAAATGTAATACCAAACACAAAGAAGTTAGGTGATGAAAGCCGATACAGCTTTCTCACTTAATTAAAAATTCTCATAGAAGTTATTTAGACTGATTATTCAATATCTACTTATCCCTTAGCATCTCTCTTGCAATAACCAGCCTTTGTATTTCAGATGTGCCTTCGTAAATTTCTGTGACTTTAGCGTCTCTCATTAACCTTTCAACAGGATAGTCTCGCAAATACCCTTTGCCTCCATGCAGTTTTATGGCTTCTGTTGTTATCTTGCCTGCAATCTCTGATGCAAATAATTTCGCTTGGGCTGCTTCTTTAGTAAATTTCTTGCCTGAATCTTTTAATAATGCGGCATTATAAGTTAAAAAACGTGCAGCTTCCAACTGTGTAGCCATATCTGCAAGCTTAAACTGCGTTGCCTGAAACTCGCTTAGGTTTTTACCAAACTGTATTCTCCTTTTGCAATGCCCAATGCTTAAATCCAATGCCTGTTGCGCAATTCCAATTGCCTGCGCAGCTATCAGTATTCTGCTTTCATCAAGTGAACCCATCAATATCTTAAACCCTTCTCCCTCATTCCCGACCAAATTCTCACTGGATACTTTTGCATTCTCGAAAAAGAGTTCACAGTTGTCTGTTGCCCGCAAGCCAAGCTTGTCTGCGCTTTTTCCTATCCTTAGGCCTGATGAATTAGCATTTGTATTATACTTACCTATCCCTATATCTGTTTTAGTTTTCTCAACCAAGAAAATTGTAATGCCATTATGCTTTAATTCAGAATTTATCGTTGCAGCTAATGTTATTAAATCAGCATATCTTCCGTTTGTTGCAAATATTTTATGGCCATTAACTAAATAATTGCCATCTGCGTCCTTTTTTGCAATTGTCCGGATATTTGCAGCATCGCTTCCAGCATTTGGCTCTGTCAATGAAAAACAAGCAAGCATTTCTCCACTAGCTAACCTTGGCAAATATCTCTGTTTTTGTGATTCAGTGCCGTAATTTCGCAGAGCAAATGTGCCTATAGATGCATGCGCAGCTAAACAGCAAGCAGTTGACGCACAGGCTTTTGATATTTCCTCAATAATAATGCATTGGCTGATAGGATCTAACTCTAGGCCTCCAAATTCTTTAGAGATGCACATCCCAAAATATCCTTGAATAGCTAACTTCCTTAATATTTCTGCAGGAAACTTTGCTTCTCTATCTAGCTCTGCAGCATAAGGCACTATCTCCTTTTGCGCAAATTCATGTATCTTTGATTGCAATTCAAGCCGTTCTTTAGTAAGATTAAAGTCCATTGCTACCCCTCAAATAGATAAAATTAATCTTAATATAAAAATTAATCTGTAGTTCTGATGGTAAAACTAACTTAGGGGCATATTTTTAAAAATTTAAATCTTAATTAGCAACATTTATATACTTGTAAGATATTCCTACTTGTATGACTGAACTGATCACTATAGGAGAAAAAGGCCAGATAGTTATCCCGAAAAAGTTTAGGGATGATTTGAAGCTGCATAAGGGCGCAAGAATACTGGCTACTGAGGAGAATAATAAAATAATACTTAATCCTGTAAAGCTCGATGAAAAGCACCTGATGATGCTGTTGAGCGAATCTTCTTTAAAAAAGGTGTGGAATAATAAATATGATGAGCGGTGGGATGATGTACTCTAAAGGAGATATCGTTATCATCGAGTTCCCTTTTTCTGATCTGACAAATTCGAAAAAACGCCCTATGCTGGTTCTTGCAGAAAGAGGAGATGATATTATCGGCTGTGCTATAACCAGTAATCTTGATACAGACGGGCTTCTTATAGATGACTTTGAAGAAGGCAGTTTGCCATTAAAAAGCAAAGTCAAATATTGGCAGATACATACCTTTCTGAAAAGCCTTGTGCTAAGAAAAATTGCCAGGATGTCAAAAAAAAGCTACAAAGATCTGGTTGGTAAGATAAATGAGCTTATTTCAAAATAAGGATATTGTTAACAAATAAATATAGGCTATTTCTTCCCAATCTCCTCAATAAGTCTGTTAACTTTCTTCAGCTTTGTCGCATCTTTTTGTCCAGCATATATTGCAGCTAAATTCTTTAATAAAGTAATGTTCTTAGTGCCTAAATGGAATGCTTTCCCTAACAGGGCAATGCCTTTATTGAATGAATTCTTGTCATTTTTTGCAAAATACATTCCTGCCAGATTATTATATGCCTCAAAATTATACGGCATAAGCTTGATTGCTTTTTCAAGAAGCTTAATTGCCTCATCAAAGTTTTTTTGCCTGATAAAATTATCAGCTAGTATATTATAGGGCCTTGGATTTAATTTCTCAGTTTTGTTATGCTTAACATCTTCTTTATGGTTCTCTTCATCAATTTTTATAGCCTGCTCGAGTATTTTCTGTGCATCTTCAAATTTGCCAAGCTTTGAAAATAACAATCCAAGATTAATATATCCGCGAATATCATGATCCCTTAGCTCAATGCTTTTTTTATAACACTCAGCTGCTTTGTCAACATCTTTTTGCTCGCGATAACAATTGCCTAATTCAAGCAATACGAGCTCATGTCTTGGCTCCAGCCCTGCGCATTTCTGAAATAATTCAAGCGCTCTGCTTAAATTATTTTCAGCTCGTGCAATCAACGCAAGCTCATAGTATGGCTTAGGATCATTTGGAGTTAATGCAAGCTGTTTCTCTTCCAATCTTTTATAAAAAATAGTCTTTCTTTTGCTGGTTTCTTCATCTTTTTTATACCCATAATGATGTATGATGATATTTGTTGGCAGAATCTTCCCATTTAATTCGAAAATGCTTTTATCAACTTTCTCATGCACAGTATACCTATACCTAATTGCTTTGTTGTTTTTAAACACTCTAACTACATTCGTCTCAATATAGCCCAAATAGTTATCTGCATGCAAACAAGTATCATCGCAGTGCCTAAATCCAGGCAGCTTTGCGTCATTTACATAATGCCGCTGGATTAAATTTAATCCAAGAACTTCACCAGATGCAGAGTCAATTGTCTTTCTTAATTCAAGTAATCCTTCATCACTTATCACTTCATCTGCATCCAATACAAGCACCCATTCACTAGATGCATGCCCTAATGAAAAATTTCTAGCAGCGGAAAAATCATCGTTCCATTTAAACAAATCCAATCTAATCTTTTTTGCCTGCATAAAATTGACAAAATGATTTACCTTCTCTAAAGTCATATCTTTACTGCCGGTATCTATCAAGACAAGCTCATCTACCCAGTCATAAATATTATTTAGGAAGAATTCTATGTTATGCTCTTCATCCTTCATTATCGTACAGCAAGTTATTCTCTGTTTAAAGCGTTCTTTTAGCCGCATTATTAGTAATAAATGCATATTCTATTAAAATATTTTTGCATAAATGATTATAATTATCCTATGGCACAGAAATAACTTCTCCTGTTTTACTGCATTTAATTGCATCAATTACTTTCTTAGCAACCTCTTCAGGCTTTTTTGCCATAACTCCGGCAAATAATCCGCGCAGAATCAGATTTTTTGTCATATCTGTCTCGACCAGCCCTGGAATGATTGCATTAACCGTAATATTTCTTTTTTTTAATTCAAGCGCAAGCGCTTTTGTAAATGCAATTATTCCTCCTTTAGATGCACAATAATTAGTCTGCCCATAATTGCCTACTGTTCCAAGGATAGAAGCAATATTTATTATTTTTCCATTATCGTTCATTATTTCAACTGCTTCTTTGCAGCAATAGAATGTGCCATTAAGATTCGTATTAATAACAGAATGCCATTCTTCCAAAGACATATTCTTTAATGCCCTGTCTTTTATTATGCCTGCGTTATTCACAAGAATGTCTATGTTTCCAAAATTATTATATGCAATTGCAAACATCTCCTGCACTTCTTTATAATTAGATATGTCTGCATGCAATGCCATTGCTTGTGCGCCATTGTCTGTCTTTTTGCTGATATCAAGTATCTGCTCAACAGTCTCTCTGGCTTCTTTTTCAGACTTATTATAATTGACAATAACTTTAGCGCCTTCTACAGCAAGAGCTAATGCAATCGCTCTTCCAATTCCGCGAGATGCGCCTGTTACTAATGCAGTTTTGTTTTTTAGGGACATTATTCTCACTTTATCAGTGTTATTTTTATTATTTTAGGCTTACTTATACCCACTTATCAAATCCTATTATTCTTTAATATATGGGCAGTCACACTTCCTCCAGCTCCCCCAATATTCTGCGCAAGCGCAAACTTTAACTTATTGTCAGAAAAATTCTTTATGTTTCGCGTTCCATTTATTCCTGCTTCCTCTCTAAACTGCTCGACTATTTCCACAATCTGTGCAACACCTGTTGCAGACAACGGATGGCCTTTTGCTTTTAAGCCGCCAGAAGTATTAACAGGCAATTTGCCATAAATATTCAATTTGCTGCTTTTAACTAATTCAGCGCCTTTACCTTCTGCGCAAAAACCCAAATCTTCATAGCTAACAAGCTCAGTTATTGTGAACGCGTCATGCAGCTCTGCAAAATTAATATCTTCTGCACTAATTCCTGCTTCATTATATGCTTTCTCTGCAGCTATTCTTGTAGCTTTAAAATTAGTTAATAGTTCCCTCTCAAATAATGGCAAAGCATCTGTTGCAAATGCGCTTCCGACAATCTCGATGTCTGTTTTATCATTTGTTAATACAACAGTAGCTGCGCCATCTACATTTATACTGCAATCTAATAATCTGAGCGGAGAAGCAATCATAGGGTTTTTTGCATTATCCTTAAAATCATCTTTATTTAATTTCTTTTCGTAAAATCTTGCATTTGGATTTAAGTTTGCGTTATTGTGATTCTTTAGTGCAATTAATGCAAGGTCTTCTTGCGTTGTGCCATATTTTAACATATGCTGCTGTGCAAGCAAAGCATTCTGCGCAGGAAATATCAATCCTTCCTGCTGCTCCCAAACAAAGTCAGCACCCATTAGAATTTCATCGGTAATTGCTGCATTTGAGGCAGATGTGAGCTTTTCTGCGCCAACTACCAGGATGTTATTAAAATCAGAGGACATCTTTTTCTCTGAATCCATTTTGCTCTCTGAAACTATATTATTTGCAGCAAATCCTCTATCTGCATTATTTCCGATCTTATTTGCCGTAAACAAAGCAACCCCGCCAGAGCAGCATGCAGTGGGAGTACAAATAATCGGCACATTTGTCTTTAGCATCGAAGAAAGCATTGCGCTGAAATGCCTGTTTCTTTCTCCTGTTTTAGCAAAGTCAATATATCCAGAAACAATTAAATCAACCTCCTGAATCTTCATTTCTGCTTTATTAAGTGCATCAACTACTGCTTCATAAGCTAGCTCATGCGCGCTCTTCAAGCTTGTCCCAAATTTGGTCATTGATGCTGATTTGATATACATTGTTTCACAACCATATTATTTCGACATATTATTACCTATTTTTTTAATTATATATTATAATTCACTTAATCTATACACGAATATTCGCTTCCAATTCATCTCCTGCGACTTTTCCTTTAAACTCCCCTTTGCCTGCTGTAATGACCTCAAAAACACTCTTTACATCATTAAAACTATTGCCTGTAATTATCATGTTCAGATGCGTTGGCTCGTCTTTATTTGGTGCAAGAATTGCATTTGCTATTGTCAATGTGCTATTTTTTCCTGATAGGGTCTGATGATTAACCCTCATAAAAGGCACATCAATAATTAACGCATATTCTGTTTTATCTGCTAGTTTTCTGTCAACATCTACTATACTCTCAGCAAATGCCTGCTTTATCGCATTAGCCATCTCCAGCTGTGACTTTTTTTCCAGTGTGTCTTTTTTCTCATCAAGAAGCTCTGCATGGATAAGTATGCGTTTGTTTTTGTAACTATGTATGTCAAAATCTTGTAACAGCAAGAGTGCATTTAAGATTGCAGCATAATAATCATATTTCACTTTTATAACTGCAACATCTCCTTTTTCAAACAGAAAATCACTGCCAATATCTGCATCAGTAAATCTCTTCATTGTCTTTTTCGGCATCAAGTTTCCATGCTCGTCTTTCAGCAATAGAACAGTATAAGGCACTTTAGGGTGCAAAGTAGAAGGCACTGTTATTTCTGTAAAGCCTGCAACAGTATATTTTGTACTAAATTGCCTTTCGGTCTTAGAATTGCAATTAATACAGACTTCCACAGGATGGATCCATCTCAAATTACAGGTTTTGCATAGCCAGCGTATCATGATGTGATTACCTATTTGTTACACAGTAAAATGGCAAGGCGTTATAAAATTTATTGCTTTATTTCAAGTTTAAACCTATACAAAAAACCAAAGATTTATATATTAGATATGATATCTTAGATATAAGATGGCACTTGCACACGTAACTAAAACAGGCAATATCTCTATACCAAAAACATGGAGAGATGAACTAGGAATTGAGCCAAACTCTGATGTAATTATAGATATGGTCAAGGACAAGATAATCATAGAGCCTTTAAAGAAAGATTCCCTTAAAGAAATATTTAGCGGCATAGACCAAGAGATTAAAAAAAGGAATATAAAATTCACGAGAGCTGAAGCTATAAGAGATGACCTCTATGATTAAGTTTATAGATGCAAATATATTTATTGAAAGATGGACAAATCCGAAAGCGCAAGAGCTTATAGATCAGTTAGATAGGGAAATGCATTGTACATCTGTTTTGGTATTGTCTGAAGTTTATCATAAGCTGAAAGCAAGAAAGGTTGGGAATATTTTTGATTATCTCCGGGGAATCATGGGCTCTATAGCAGTGCATGATTTTACAAAAGATGACTTATTTAATGCATTAAAAAATCCAGCTGACTTGAA
This sequence comes from Candidatus Woesearchaeota archaeon, assembly GCA_016180275.1. Classification (GTDB taxonomy): domain Archaea; phylum Nanobdellota; class Nanobdellia; order Woesearchaeales; family UBA10200; genus UBA10200. Next base: position 17,918 of record JACPBN010000039.1, on the reverse strand, counting down.
TGTAAACGACAAGATACATATAGAAACCATGAAGAGGAATAAAGTAAATACAATCATCTCTTATGATAAGGATTTTGACAGAGATAAAACAATCATTAGAGAAGAGCTGTAGGATATGCTAAGATATGTTTCTTATTTATACACATTTAAAGAAAGATTTGCTCAAACAATTATATCCTTAAAATTTAGATAATTATTCTTAAATGTTAGCTAGTTCTTGCTCTCTCCCTGAACTCTTTCCTATTCACAATCCCAAAGACTAATTTTACCTGTCCAATTTCTTCGTCGTTAATCCGTTCTTTTGCATCAACTATTTTTTTTATCTCTTTTATTATCCTTCCAAATACTGTTGCCCTTCTTTCATCAATCTTAACAATATTTATCTCATAACGCAAGTTATCGCCGGGAAAGCTCGGCTTGTTCAATACAAGATCATTTGCTTTATGCGCAAGAATCTCAAGTTCAGTATGATGCTGTACCTTGTGTGCAAGAACATATTTAGGAAGATTTTGTTCGATATTATATCTTATCAGTAATGTTGCTGCTTGGCCTAATCCTTCAATCATCATGCTTACTGGCATAATTGGAAAATCGGTAAAATGTCCATTGAAGAAAAAATCATCTTTATTCAAGTGTTTAACTGCAGTTAACTTATTTTTGTCTAAAAACAATATCTTGTCAACCAGCAAAAACGGCCTGTGATTTGGAATTATCTGCTCAACTTTATCTGCATCTATGCTTCCATCAGGATTGCGTAAATTGTTTATCAGTGGAATTGCACTCATTCTACCCCTCACTATTTAACTTATCTCTTCCAATAACATACTATTGCTTGATTTAATGCCTAAGATTTATATATTTTGATGTTTTTTCCAGAAAGAATTATAAACAATAATATTTAGGAAGCAATCATGGCTTGGATATTTGCTGAAACTGACCGTACAGGAAGAAGAATACATCTGTCTAACGAGAGATGGTCGCATATACAAAAGCATGCAGGGATATCAGGAGCTATTGAACAGATAAAAGAGACATTAAAACATCCAGATGCCATAACTGGCCTTAGCTATGACCCAAAAGTGCACTTTTATTATAAATATTATAAAGAAAAAAAAGAATACTTATTTATCTCAGTAAAGTATATAAATGGGGAAGGCTTTGTAATAACAAGCTTTTATACTGATAAGATAAAATGAAAGGAAAACTAAACATATATTATGATGAGGAAGGAGATTTTTTAGAGCTCCATGCAGGCGAATATAAGGATAACTCTTTTAAAAACATAGGCGATGGTGTATTTGAGATAATTGATAATAAGACACAGGGAATTACAGGCATAGCTATCCATGGCTTCAAAAAAAGAACGCAAGGGCTGAAAGATATCAAGCTAACTCTTCCGTTAAAAATAGAGCTTACTTCTTAGTATGAAAATAAAAAAGAGCGTGATAAAAACTATTATTTTTATTATTTTGTCAGCTGCTTTGCTTTATTACGGATACAATTATTTTCTCAAATATGAAGAATCAACAAATTATTCTGTCAGCGAAGAAGGATTTGTGAATTACAAAGTAAGAACGCCTAGTTTTACTCGCACAGTAACTTATCAGGATAGTTCCTATAAAAAAGAGATTCTAATTTATAATAGCAAGGGAAGCACAAGCAAAGGAACAAGAATCTATGCAGATCTCTATCTCTCCCGTCATGCGACCAAAGATACGCCAGTCAACGGCATTGTATTTATGCCAGCTGCAGGAAAAACAAGGACAGATACTGCTACAAGAGGGATATTCCTTGCAAAATCAGGCTATGTAGTATTAATTCCAGATGTTCGAGGAGTAGGAGACACAGCAGGCAAGCTAAACAGCATTCAAGATGACTATTATCTCTTTTTGCAGGACAAAGAGCCTGTAAATCATTTGACAATTTATGATACTTTGCTTGCAGCAAAAATCCTTGAAAACCTGCCTGAAGTAAGGGATGTGATATTTGCCGGTGAAAGCCTTGGCGGCAGAACTGCGATAATTGCAGGCGCAATTTATGATAAACAAGATGATACTCTGGCTGATAAAGTTAAAGATACGAGAGTAAAAGGTGTTTTAGCTATAAGCACAGCAGGCTATGGCCTCCAGAAAACTCCAGATTATGATGCACAGCGCTACTTAAATTCAATTGACCCTGATTTTTATGCCAGCAAGATTGCGCCTAGAAAAGCATATTTTATTCACGCAACTAAAGATTCCACAATACCGATTGCAGCAGGAAAAGATACCTTTACCAAAGCATCTGAGCCAAAGAAGTTTATTGTTATTAATAGCAGCTGTCATGGGTATTGCAATGAGATGGATCATGTATTGGCTGAGGCATTGAAAGGGTTGTTTGGCGATAAATGAGATAATTATTTAAGTTACAAATAAACTCTTATGCACACTATGTCAACAATATTCCTATTCCACGGCGCATACGGCAGCCCAAGATGCAATTGGTTTCCTTGGCTGAAAAATGAATTGCAGAAATTGGGCCATAAAGTTATTGCGCCTCAATTTCCAACTCCTGAAGGGCATAATCTTAAAAATTGGTTGCAGGTTTTCAGTGATTATTCCAAATATGTCGATCAAGATTCTATATTTGTTGTGCACAGCATTGGCTGCGCATTTGCATTAAATGTCATTCAAAGATCCAATGTAAAAATAAAAGCTGCTTTCTTAGTTGCTGGGTTTGTTGAGAATCTTCGCAAAGAAATGTATGACAGCATAAACCATTCTTTTTACGAGCAAGGCTTTAACTGGCAAAAAATTAAATCTAATTGCAGCAAATTTTACCTGTATGCATCTGACAATGATCCTGCTGTGCCTTTGCAGATAACACAGAACCTTGCAGATAAGCTTGGCGTTAAAATAAAAGCTGTTAAAGGCGCAGGGCATTTCAGCGCAAAGGAAGGGTATAAGGTGTTTCCGTTGCTGCTTGAGGATATGGCCTCAGAGCAAAATAACTAATCTAGTTAAAATACTAATTTCTAAAATTCAGGGAATATTCCCTAAAAACAGGGAATAAACCCTAAAAATAGGAAGTTTTATATACAAGCCATCCTTTAACTTTCTCATGAAGGCTTTAGGAAACAAAACTGCAATAAAGCTGCTAAAGATAATGGCAAGTGCGCCCTTGCAAGAATTTAAGGAGATTGAACTAATTAAAAAAGCCAAGACAGGAAAAGGAAGCGCTAACTTAATCATTTCTGAGTTAGTTAAAGATAATATTCTAGTAGAGCAGAGAGCTGGCAAGACTAAGATTATATCAATAAATTTGCAGAATCCTGCATTTGTATTATTAAAAAGCTTATTTGACCAGAAAAAATTAGAAAATATAAACAGTAATTCGCGTGCTGCACTCATACTTTTTAAAGAAAAAATAAGGGATTTGGCCGATATGCTGGTTGTTTTTGGCTCAAGCATTGCAGGCACTGCAACTGAAAAAAGTGACGTTGATATATTGGTAGTTAGCACTAAGTTAGATGATATAAACAAAGAGAGAAAACAAATAGAGGAATTGTTTGATATAAGGTTTAATTTGCACTCTTATTCGGCAGATGATCTTAAAAAAAGCATTAAACAGGACAGGTTTGCTTATAATGCACTAGCCACAGGTGCTTTTTTATGTGGTTATGATCTAGCTATGGCTTTGTTTGCAGATATGAAAGAATCTGATGGCTATAACCAAGCATTGGAAAGGCTATTGTTTTTTGATGAGAGGATAAAAGCAGCATTTAGAAATTATCTGCAAAAAGACCCACATTCTGCAAAAGACATCCTAGAAAAGACAGTAGAACAGATACTCTTTTATTTACTTGCAGAGCAAGGATTAACATCGCCGAGCAAAAAAGATGCATATAAGTTAATAAAGCAGCTTCCTGAAGCCAAAATAATTCAAAAAATTAATAAAGCACAATTAAAAGACAAGATTGCGTTATGTGAAGAGTTAGTTATGGCTCTTCTAAAAAGCAAGATATTAAGGCAACAATAATATTATCGTTTAAGGCAAAAAGATGATAGATGATGAAATTGGAGAGGACTTGGCAAGAGCTAAGCAGGCATTGGAATCAGCCGAGAGAAATCTCAATGAGAATGATATTCTAACTGCGGCAAATAGGACATTTGTAGCATGTGAAAATATAGTATATGTGATTTTGAAATCCAAGTTTGGCTCTAGCTCAATCAGCAGGATCAAGATATTAACGCGGTTGAAAGAGATTAATCCATCTGCAAAAGAAACTTATGATCAATCTTATGATTTGAGGGTGCAGGCAGATTATGGGAGAGAAAGCAAAGTCCTTCCCTTAACTAAGGATAATCTTAGCACTACTTTTAATAAAGTAAAAGAAATTATCCATGAGGCAAGCAGATTAGTTGATAAACAAAACAAGATTTAAATATAAATGATGCAATCTAGAATGAAATAACAAAAAAGGTGTTTAAGCGATGGCAAAGAAAAATGCAGGCAAAAAAACTAGAACTTCAGCCAGTTCTAATCTAGATAATACTGATCCTTACCTATTCGACTTCTATGGCGAAGAGTGCCCTCCGTGCAGGCATATGCATCCTTTGGTTGATCAATTAGAGACAGAGCACAAAGTTAAAGTTGCGCATTTAGAAGTCTGGCATAACGAGAAAAATTTAGAGTTATTGCAATCTGTTGACAAGGGAATGTGCGGCGGAGTTCCTTTCTTTTTCAATAAAAAAACAGGCAAATGGATTTGCGGAGCAACTAGCTATGAAAATCTAGTAGCTTGGGCAAAGGGAGACTAGGTGTTTTTTACTATGCTATACGACAAATTTGACTCATTAAAAGAACAGCAATTGCAGATCATGGATAAAGATGGCAAAATAATCAGGAAAGATTTAATGCCAAAACTGTCTAATGATGACCTGAAAAAAATCTATTATTACATGGTTCTTGGCAGAGCAGCTGACCAAAAAGCAATGAATCTGCAGCGCCAAGGCAGAATGGGCACATTTGCCCCTGTATATGGCCAGGAAGCACAGGTAGCAAGCGCATATGCACTGCAGCAGGGCGATTGGGTAGTGCCTGCATTTAGAGAGCATGCATTAACATTAGTGCGCGGCATGCCATTAAAAAATTTTTATTTATATTATATGGGCAATGAGATAGGGAGTGTTGTGCCAGAAGATACAAGAATTTTGCCAGTTTCTGTTCCTGTTGGCAGCCATCCTATCCATGCAGTTGGCATTGCATGGGCTTCAAAAATAAAAAAGGAAAAAACTGTGGCAATAACATATCTTGGCGATGGTGCAACTAGCGAAGGTGAGTTTCACGAAGCAATGAATTTTGCAGGGGTAATGAAAGCGCCTGTAATCTTTTACTGCCAAAATAATCACTGGGCAATTTCTGTCCCTAGAAGCATACAAACAGCATCTAAAACAATTGCACAAAAGGCAGTTGCCTATGGCTTTCCAGGAATACAGATAGACGGCAATGATATTTTTGCAGTATATGCTGCCACTAAAGAAGCAGTTGATCGGGCAAGAAATGGCGGAGGCCCTTATTTTATTGAAGCAGTAACTTACAGGTTTGGCCCACACACAACAGCTGATGATCCTACAAAGTACAGAGATGAAAAGGAAGTTGAGTATTGGAAGCAGCGTTGTCCGGTTATGAGATTAAGAAAGTATATGGCAAATCTTGGAATCTGGGATGACAAACAAGAAAAAAAACTGCTGGAAAAAGTTGACAAGGAAGTAGAAAAGGCAGTTGAAGAATCAGAGAAAACACCAATTGCAACAGTTGATAATGTGTTTGATTATACATTTGCGCAGCTAACTCCTCAATTGGCTGAACAAAAAACATATTTGAAGAAAGTGCAGGATGAGAAGAAAGCTAGAACGCAAAAATAATATTGATAACCGCTGATTTTACAAAAAACTAAATAACAATCATTTACCATGGTCAAGACTACATTATTAGAGGCAATAAACAAGGCATTGCATTATGAAATGGGCAGAGACAGCTCTGTTGTTATGCTTGGTGAAGATGTTGGAAAAGAAGGCGGTGTCTTTCGGGCAACTGAAGGGTTGCAGCAGAAATATGGCGCAGAAAGAGTTGTTGATACGCCATTGGCAGAAGCAGGAATAGTGGGCAGCGCAATCGGCATGGCTATTAATGGATTGAGGCCTGTCTGCGAAATACAGTTCTTTGGTTTTATCTATCCTGCAATGAACCAGATCATTAACCATGCATCAAGGATGCGAACGAGAAGCCGTGGATTATACACTTGCCCATTAGTCATCAGGACCCCTTACGGCATTGGAATAAAAGCTCTTGAGCATCACAGCGAAAGTACTGAATCTTATTTCATCCATACTCCAGGATTAAAAGTTGTTATTCCCTCAACTGCAAGCGATGCATATGGATTATTGGTTTCTGCAATTAGGGATCCAGATCCAGTGCTTTTCTTAGAGCCTACTAAACTTTATCGCGCGTTTAAAGAAGAAGTTCCAATAGATAAATCTGGAGAATATACTATCCCTCTAGGGAAAGCAAGAACCATGCAAGAGGGCATGGACTGCACATTGATCAGTTGGGGCGCCATGGTAAAAGAATGCGAGAAAGCAGCTGAGCTGCTAGCTAAAGAAGAGATCTTCCCAGAGATAATTGACCTTAGGACAGTCTCACCGATAGATACAGATGCTATCCTTAAATCTGTCAAAAAGACAGGAAGAGCTGTTGTTGTTCAGGAAGCTCCCCGCACACTTGGTTTAAGCTCAGAAATTTCTGCACTTATAATGGAAAAAGCAATGATGGACCTGCAGGCGCCTGTCATTAGGGTAACTAGCTTTGATATAGTTCCTCCGCTGCCAAAAGCAGAGCATTATTATGCTCCTGATCCTTATAGGATTTATAGAGGAGTTAAGAAAGTGCTGGAGTATTAAATAATACTCGAGTCGCCTAAAAAGTGGTGGCTACCGCCAACTTTATGCGAGCACAATTCTACTAATAGAAATCAAGTTACGACGGGCAATGCTATTTACTTAAACATCAGATAACAAAACACGCAATGCTTTCCTAATATCACATCTACCCTCTAAGAGTAGAGGAGGAGTAACTCTTCAATATTCTAAGCAAGTGCTCGCAGGCGGTAGCCACCACTTTAGAAATATTAATTTTAAGGCAACTCGAAAGGTTTTAACTTTATATGATATATTTCAGTATCTCTCTCAAATCCTTTTTCTCAATAACAATATCAGCTATCTGCGCCAACCTTTCAGATTTGCAGTTAAAAGCTATGCTCAGCCCAGCAATCTCTGCTACATGGATATCATTGTCATGGTCGCCGATAAAAACACATTCGCTCAAAGGAATATTTTCTCTATTTGCAATTTCCCTTAATGCATCTGCCTTGTTCTCAAAATCAAATGCAGTTGATCTGATGCCTGCAAGTTTTTCTCCATCTTTGCCGTCAAAGATAAGATGGTTGATATAAACATCGTCAAAATAATCCTTGTAGTTAGGAAGGACCCTCTCTAATGCAATATTCAGGCTGCCAGAGATGATTGCAAGCTTTAAGCAATTACCATCTGCCTTTGCCTTTTCCTTTAATTCTTTCAATTTATTCAATGTCTCAAGTGCGCCAGGCATCAGCCTCAGCTTATCGGTAGCATTCATCATGCTTGTCTTTGTTGCGCCAGCTTCTCTCCACAATTCTAAATCATGCTCTGCCCACTGCCTGTATGTTATCTTTTTGTTGACAAAATATTCAGCATACTGTTTTCTTTTCTTCTTGTCGCTTCCAAACGCATCATGCAAAGTCTGCCAGATAAATATTGTCTCATCTATTATCGTGCCGTCTAAGTCAAAGCAGATGAGCTTGTATTTTAGGTTGTTATTGGGCATCTTTTTAGGTATTTTGGTGGCTGTATTTATATTTATTCACTGAAAAATAGAAAAGTTTATATATTACACTTCATTACATATGTAATGATTTGTTATGAAACAGCTAGTAATTAATACAAGTTCAAGTTTGTTTTTCACAAGGATTGGCTTATTGCCCCATCTGTTAAGAAGATTTAAGATAATAACTACATATAAGATTTATCAGGAAGTAAAAGATGGGATAGATATAGGTTATAGGGATGCACAGATATTGATGCAGTATTTTGAGGATAAGAAAATAGAGATATTCAAAGCTGAAAGCACTCTTAAAATATGTAATAATTTTAATATCAAAGAGACTGATGCCAGCATAATCGCTCTTGCGCAAGAAAAGAACTGCTTTTTGGCCAGTGAAGACAAACAAATCGAAAAAATATGTCTTATAACTCAAACATCTATAACAAACACTGCAATATTAATTTATTTATTATGGCAAAAAAATGATTTCAATGATGAAAGAGTGTTTTTATTATTGGATCTGCTCTTAAAGAACGGGTATAACAAAGAAATATGCTTAAAGATCAAGGAAAAAATAATACGAGGCGATAAAAATGTCTGATGCAGTATATGTCAGGTTTGGCGATGAAGAGCTAAAATTTGTTAAGAAAATTGCGCATGAAGAGAAGATAACCAGGTCAGAAGCCATTAAAAAACTCGTAATATATGCTGCAAAAAAGCTGAGGATAGAAAAAGCAACAACTGATTACAAAGAAGGAAAATGCACTATACGTGAAGCTGCGGAGCTGGCAAATTTAAGGTATTTTGAATTCTTTGATGTTCTGGCGCAGCAAAATATGTTAGGGACGTCGCCTGAAAATATCGATTTATTATTGTCTCATGCCAAGAGATTATAATTGAGAAAAATCGATTATAATCTTAAAACATCTCTTCTTATCAAGTCAAACAACCTTTTTCTATCTTCTGAATCAGTAAAATTGTGGTCTGCTCTAGGAAATCCTCTATCTACCGTAACTGTTCCACCTAACTCTCTCACACGTGCATACAAATCATCCACATTTTATCACTTAAAAGTGAGTATGTTCTATATAAATCTTATCCTAAATTTTTATTATTTTGCAAATTAAACTGAAACATTTAAAAACACAGAGCCAATCTTTTATCATTAATCTTATATTACATAACTATAACAACAAAAGGTGATCATATGCCAATCGTAGGATGCAATTACAGGAAAATAACATTGGAAAGAAGAGATAATGTAGCTGGCAACATAAATATCAAGAACAATATCGCGATAAAAGATGTTGAAGAAAAGGAATTTGCCCTTGGAAAAGCAAAGCAGCAGGGATTGAAGTTTAATTTTGAGTTTACCACCGAATACGAGCCAAACATCGGCACAATAAATATTTTTGGTGAAGTTCTATATTTAGATGAGCCTAAAAAAATTAAAGAGTTAGCTGCTAGCTGGAAGAAAAACAAAAAAGTAGAGCCAGATGTGATGCAGCAAGTCCTTAATACAGCATTGAGCAAGTGCAATGTAAAAGCACTGATTTTGTCTGAGGACATTAACCTGCCTCCTCCTATACCATTGCCAAGAGTCAGCATTGAAAAGAAGAATGAAGGCAAGGCAGATAAAAATACCGCAGTGCAACAGAACACCCAGAGTTATATAGGGTAAATTTTTGCTGTCTTTTCTTTAGATTTTAATCTGTAAAGATTAAGGCGACCCGAAAGTTAATTTAGAATTATAATCTTATTAGGAATAAAGCTACTGTCTGAAGAAATGAACCCTGAAGACACAATAAAATATCTAATGCTTTAACAATTTTCTGAGCTTCATCTTCTTTTCTTTAGCTCTTATAACTGCAAGCTTTCTTCTGCAGTCAACGCACCATTTTCTCATCGGAGATAAGCTTGGTACGTCTATTTTGCACATTTGGCATGATTTCATACGGCAAAGTAATGCATGGCTCTTTTTAAAGGTTGCGGTGTTTAGTACTTGAAAGTGATGTAATCTTAATAGCACAATAAAAAATAGCATATCCCTACGGGAAATAAGCTATTAAAAAAATAAAACCAGAAAAATAATTTATCTGCTTTCTTTCAGCACAGCATGCGCAGCAGCCAATCTTGCAATTGGCACCCTATACGGCGAACAGCTTACATAATCCAAACCAATTTTGTGGCAGAATTCAACTGAGCTTGGCTCTCCGCCATGCTCACCGCAGATCCCTATCTTTAATCCATGCTTTGCTTTTCTGCCTTTCTCTACAGCAATCTTTATTAGCTGTCCAACACCTGTTTGGTCAAGAATTTCAAATGGGTCTTTCTCCAACAGATTCTTTTCAATATACTCCGGAATAAATTTGCCAACATCATCTCTTGAGAATCCAAATGTCATCTGTGTTAAATCATTTGTTCCAAAGCTAAAGAAATCAGCATATTGCGCAACTTCATCTGCTGTTAATGCCCCTCGAGGAACTTCAATCATTGTTCCTATCTTGTATTCCATGTCCACATTTTCACGGGCAACAATCTCCTGCGCTTTTTTCTCAACAACCTCTCTCATATACTTTAGCTCATTTACATGGCCAACTAAAGGTATCATAATCTCAGGAATTATGCTCTGGCCTTCTTTAATTACTTTAGCAGCTGCGCTTATAATAGCTTCTGTCTGCATTTCTGCAATCTCCGGATAAGAAATTGTTAATCTGCATCCGCGATGGCCTAGCATTGGATTTGTTTCGTGCAGTGACTTAATTTTATCTTTGAGCTTGCCTATACTAACATCAAGCTCTTCTGCAATTGCCTTAATTTCTTCTTCTTCCTGCGGCAAAAACTCATGTAATGGCGGATCAATTAACCTAATTGTAACAGGATATCCTTTCATTACCCTAAATAATCCAACAAAATCAGAAGTTTGCATCGGCAATAATTTTGCCAGTGCTTTTTTTCTTCCTTCAATATTACCTGCAAGTATCATCTCTCTCATTGCCCTTATCCTATCTGCATCAAAGAACATATGCTCTGTCCTGCATAATCCGATGCCTTCTGCGCCAAACTTTCTTGCAACTTCACTATCTCTTGGAATGTCTGCATTAGTTCTGACTTTTAATCTTCTGATTTTGTCAGCCCATTGCATTAATCTTGCAAAGTGGCTTGTTAATTCCGGCTCTACAACACTTAATTTTCCAACAAATACTTCTCCAGTACTGCCTTCCAATGTTATAAAATCTCCTTCTTTTATGGTTTGAGTCTGCTTATTAGGAAGTGTTACAGTAAACAAGCATTGCTTTTCATTGACTTTTATCTCATTACATCCTACTACGCAACATTTTCCCATCCCTCTTCCTACGACAGCAGCATGGCTTGTCATTCCGCCTCGGGCAGTAAGTATGCCTTGTGATGCATGCATGCCTTCAATATCCTCCGGAGAAGTTTCAGTTCTGACAAGAATAACTTTTTTTCCTTCTTTTGCCCAGGCATGCGCTTTTGCAGCATCAAATACGACCTGGCCAACAGCTGCTCCTGGCGATGCCGGCAGCCCTTTAGCAATTACTTGTAATTTCTTTTTTGCTGCAGGATCTAATTGCTTGTGAAGAAGCTGGTCAAGCTGTTGTGGCTGCACCCGTAGAACAGCTGTTTTTTCATCAATAACTTTCTCTGCAACCATCTCAACTGCAATCCTAATTGCTGCTTGTGCAGTTCTCTTGCCGTTTCTTGTTTGCAGTATATATAATTTGTCGCGCTGGATTGTGAATTCAATATCCTGCATATCTTTATAATGTGACTCAAGTGTCTTATAAACAGAAACTAGCTGCTTGTACACTTTTGGCCATGCATTTGCAAGATTTTTTATTGGCTGCGGTGTCCTGATTCCAGCAACTACATCTTCTCCTTGTGCGTTTCTCAGGAATTCGCCATAGAAAACTTTCTCACCGGTGCTTGGATCTCTTGTGAAAGCAACCCCTGTTCCGGAGTTTTCTCCCATATTCCCAAATACCATTGCCTGGACATTAACGGCAGTTCCAATTAATCCTTTAATGTCATTTATTTTTCTATATGCAATTGCCCTTGGATTATTCCAGCTTCCAAATACCGCATTTATTGATAATTGAAGCTGCTCATGAACATCATTTGGAAATTCTCTGGCAGTTTCTTCCCTGACAATCTTCTTGTAATCTGCAACCAGCTGCTTTAAGTCATTTGCACCCAAGTCTGTATCATTTACAACATGATTTGAATCTTTTTGCTTAGCATCTTTTCTTTTCTGCAATGCATGCTCAAACTTATTATGCTCAACTTCTAGAACAACATCACCAAACATTTGAATAAAGCGCCGGTATGCATCATAAGCAAATCTTTCATTTTGCGTGTTCTTTATAATGCCTTTTACAGTTTCGTCGTTTAACCCCAGATTCAGGACAGTATCCATCATGCCTGGCATTGAGACAGCTGCTCCGCTTCTGACAGAAACCAGCAATGGATTATCTTTGCTGCCAAATTTTGCGCCTACTTTATTCTCTAACTCTGTTAATTTTTCTCTTACTTGCTGGTCAATTTCACTTGGATATTTTTTGTTGTTTTTGTTATATAATTCGCAGACTTCAGTTGTGATAGTAAATCCAGGCGGAACCGGGATTCCAATCCTTGTCATCTCTGCCAAACCAGCGCCCTTGCCGCCAAGAAGCATCTTCATATCTTTGTTGCCTTCATCAAACGAATAAACATATTTATCAGAATCAGATGTTGTAATAGCAGTAGTTTGTTGTGTAGAACTTTGTTGTTTTTTCATGCAAATCCCCCTTTTGTATCAAGGTAAAATAATTAGTTAGGAATATTAGAATTGGTATAAAAAGGTTGCGATGAAATCAAATAACCATAAAAAGTTTAAAAAAACAAAAGTAATGCATTAATTTATCACTTAAATCCCCCTTCCCATGCAATCTCAGAAAGCTTTTTCCTGTCGCTTGGCTCTTCCTTGTCCTGCAGTTCTTTTGGCAGTAAATCTTTCTTGCCTTGCTTTCCGATTGCAAGCATTGCTTCAACATTATAATCATCCGGCACATTAAGGACTTTCTTTGCTTTGTCATAATCAAATCCCTGCATGCCATGAGCAACTAATCCTTGTTTAGTTGCCTGTAGTGCAAGGCTCATCCATGCGGCACCTGTGTCAAATGAATGGGTCTGCGCAGGCTTTCCATTGAAATCAAATGTCTTTTTTGAAACAACAACAACTAATGCAGAAGCATTTTTTGTCCAAGATTGGTTAAATTCAACCATCAAATCAAAAAATACATCCCATTCCTTTGTGTTTCTTTTTGCATACAGAAAACGCCATGGCTGGTTATTATATGAGCTAGGCGCCCATCTTGCTGCTTCAAACAAGGACAAAAGCTTTTCGCCGCTTAATTCTTCTCCAGTCATTGCCCTAGGAGACCATCTTTGAAGAAATATGCTGTCTATCGGATATGCTGCTTTTCTTTGAACCATCTAAACCGCCTCCGCACATACATTTTTACTCTTACAAACATTTATATATTGTTGCCCCTTAACATCATCTTATATCTATTATAATGCTGTAATAAGTATATTATCAATACTTACGAAAGTAAAGTAATATGAGCTAGTATTTAAAGTTTATGTTTATAGATATATTTAACAGATTATAAAAATGCAACCCAAAGCCTGCCCGTTCACAAAAACATTTGCTTTCCTGAGCAAGAAATGGATATTATTGATACTCAGAGAGCTGAGCATGAATAAGGATAATAAGAACAATGCAGTCAGATTTACAGAACTGCAGAAAAAGATTGACGGTATCAACACTAAAATACTGACTCTGCGCCTGAAAGAGCTTGAGAAAGCAAAGCTAATAACCAAACAATATTATAAAGAGCTTCCTCCAAGAGTTGAGTATTCTCTTACAAAAAGGGGAAAAGAGCTTCTAAGATGCTTTAGTTCTGTAAATAAGTGGGTTAGTAAGTGGAAATAAATAACTAAAAAACCGTATTTGTTTAGCTTGTGTGATAAAATCCTCTAAAGCGGTGGCGACTGCCGACGAACATTGGCAGGTAATATTAAAGAGTTGCTCCTCCTCTACGCTCAGATAGTAGATGTGATAATAGTAAAGCATTGCGTGATGTGTCAGAATATGTGTATATTATTGGCACTGCCCGTCGCAACATTAGTAGGGTTACTTTTATTTGTGTTCGTCATAAAATGGCAGTCGCCGCCGCTTTATAAGAGATTATTACACTAGCTAAACAAATACAAAAAACCGTATTTTCCAGAGAGTAACAAGAGTCCAAGTTATCCTTTTATATTGCCGGTTGCATTAATTTCATCAACAGATAGTTGGGCATCTTTTGCCATGTCGTTGCTAATGTTTGCAACTGGCCCAGTCTGATTTATAACTGCATCAATTTCGACAGTTGCTTCTTTTGCAGCTGCTTGTGATGTAACGGGCTCTGATGAAGGTAAAGTTGCACTCTCTGTCTGTTCAACGATTTTTTCAACCTGTGTTCCAGCGCATGCTGTTAGGAATATGCCAATTAATAGTGCCAATACAACAGATAATGCTAAGAATTGTTTTCTCATTTTTTCTACCCCTCATTTAATTTTATTAAATTAAATATGTTAGGCAATATTATGATACCCATTTATTTAAATGTTATTATTTTTAATACTGTCAAATGTCCGATTTAGGTTTATTTTAAGGTATGCCTAGCAAAATATTTATATATAACCTAGGGATTTAATCAATTATGGCAGAAAAACAGGAAGAATCAATGCAATACAGCAAGTATGAAAAAGCAAGAATTCTAGGCAGCAGGGCATTACAGCTTTCAATGGCTGCGCCTTCATTATTAAAGTTTACAGAAGAAGATTACATACGAATAAGATACAATCCAATAGAGATCGCAAAGCTTGAGTTTAAAGCCAATTTAATTCCAATAACTGTAAGAAGGCTATTGCCTAAGGACAAAATATAGATAAATCTTTTAGGTAATTTTTATATTTCTAACTTCATAATACATTTAAGCAGCAAGGGCATTGAAGTCTTTCCCTATTTCATTCCTAAGCAATCTTGCCTGATCTGCTATCTCTTCAAGTATGTCTTGGTAATCTTTTAAAGATGCAGTCAATTCTTCTTCTATTTTCTTAAGAATCTTTTCACAAGATTCTACGGTGTTTTCCTGTTCTAATGCATGTATGCTTCTTTTCACAACTTCAAACATTCGATTTAGGCGATGTATAATAATTTTATCTCGCTCAATTAAATGATATGCCGTCCGGATATTCAGTGTGTATAAGTTAGTCAGCTCAATAAAATCATGCTCAAATTCCCCGTAATTTCTTGCATGTTTTATTCGAGATTTTAAGCTGCTTTCTTTGCCTAATATTTCACCTACATTTTTGCCTTCTATTTTAATCAGCCTTAATAATTGGTCGTTTGCATTATGTCTAGAAGCTGTGAATGGCTCTGCCCTATGTGTAAATTGAGCTTTTGCTTTTTCTCTTAATCCCTGCAAAATCGGCAGGGTAATAGCATTAATTTCTTCAAATTTAGCATAAATCAACGGCTGAAGCCTGTTGGATGCAGCTTGATTCTGCGCTAACCGTGCCTTAACAGCTTCTATCTCTGGAGCAAGGTCTCTTTTATTATTTTCCCTGTATTTTTCTCTTTTTGCCTTTTTCAATAATCTTTGCAGCTCATTTTCAAGCCTATGTTTTTCAAGAGTGTAAATTCTTATCAACGCGGATAATGCTATGGCTTTTGTAGCTTGCAGTATCTTAGCGTTCCTGTAAATCATTGCATCTCCTGAATATTCAATTAATTCTGAGCTTTTAAAACAGGTTTTTAATTCTGCAAGAAACTGAATTAAGCTGTATCGCAGCTGATTAAGAGTATAAATGAATTTTGCATCAATTTGCTGCATTCTTTTCTTAATATTTTGTATGCCTATTTTTATACCTGTATCATTATGGCTTACTTGCTTTGCTATATTGAATTCTAGGACGGATTGTTTATATTCTCTCAACTGAGCCAATAATCCGTTTATAACGGTTAAATCCCCATCAAGCCTTGGTATATGCTCTTTTAATCTCCAGACATTTCTGCGGATTTCACGAGAAAAGAAAAATGCTGCAAATGGAAGATTCTTATATCTTTTAAATAAATTAAATCCCAGATTAGTGAAATTTACCATATTGGCCTCTTTTTTGAATACCTGATATATTATCAGATGCAATAAAATACAGAGATATATAAATCTTTATCAATTTCTGATGTAGAAAATAAAACATGCGTATTAGTTAAACCTTAACCTTCTCAATCTCTCAGCCGCAACTTTACATTCGGAAATAGTTGGAACTAAAGCAAACCTTACATATCCTTCTCCTGGATTGATGCCATTAACTTTCTTAGAAATCCATGAACCAGGCGTTGTAACAACTGCAACGTCTTTGTGCAATAGTTTTTTAGCAAATTCCACACTGCTCATTCCTTTTGGGCAGCGCTGCCAGAGATAAATAGTAGCTTTTGGTGTACAATTTTCCAAGCCAGAAGCTGTTAATGCGCGAACAATTAAGTCTCTCTTTATTTTGTAATCTTTTCTGAACTGTTCGACATGTACCTCATCACTCAATGCAGCAATTCCTGCGTCCTGTATAAATGTACAGGTCCCAGAATCAATGTTTGTTTTGACTTTCTTAAATACGCTGATTATATCTTCATCTCCAGCAATCCAGCCTACCCTGTAACAAGTCATATTGCTTCTTTTTGAAAGTGACTGAAACACTACAACTCCTTCTTTGCCTGCATTTAATGCAGACAATGGTTTGTTTCTCTCGTCGTAATAATTTTCTGTGTATGGCTCATCGCTTGCAAGAATTATATTCTTATCATGGCAGAAATCAATTGCTTCCTTGTAGAATTCTTTTGTAGCAGTTGCTGAAGTTGGATTATTTGGATAATTGAGCCATAAAATCTTTGATTTCTTTACTATATCTGCAGGAATCTCATCCAGTTTTGGCAAAAAATTATTTTCTGCAAGAAGATTCATAAAATATGCTTTTCCGCCGGCAAATGTTGTGCCGCGCTCATAAGGCGGATAGCAAGGATTTGGCATCAGCACATAATCTCCTGGATTTACAAATGCAAGAGGAAAATGAAATACTGCTTCTTTTGCACCAATATTAGAACAGATTTCCCTGTTAGGATCAAGCTCAACATTGAAACGTTTTTTTGTCCATGCAGCTGCCTCTTCCCTAAATTCTTGCGCGCCGATATAGCTTGGATATCCAGAACTTTTTCTTTTGTCAATTGCCCTTTTAGCGTAATTCCTTATAATTGCAGGCGTTGGGTCTTTTGGGTCCCCTGCTTCAAAATCAATTGGAGTAATGCCTTGCTGCTTTAGCTTAGCAACTTCATTATATACATCTACGAATGCATAGCTTCCTATTTCTTTTACTCTTTGTGATGCTTCGAACTTCATGTTGACCACTTTTTTACTTAAAATTTATCTTAAATATAATTTGTACATTTTGCCAGCAAATTTGAACTTTTTATATTTAAGTTCAGGTTAATTTTGTATGTGCATAGTAAAATTTACGAAGCAGCTGCCGCAGTTGGCACTTGCTTTGATTCTATTATAAGTTGCTCCTCCTCTACACTAGGTATATTAGATGTGGTACTAGAAGAGCATTGCGTGTTATGTTAGTAGATTAGTGACTAAATGGTATTGCCCGTCGCAACATTCTTTTTGTTACTTGATTTATGCCAACTAAATTGGCGGCAGCTGCTATGCACTTACTGTTTTTTGAGATTAAGTAAAAAATAAGCTTCTTTAAGCCAGAAATGAGCAAGCTTTAAATAGTGTCTCCTGATTTATTGTGGTTTATGAATTTCAGTATCATGAGATGACCCTGAATGAAGCCATTGATATTCAAGCTTGAGAAGCCTAGCCTGCTAAAGCAGATCAATCCTTTGACGAGGCAGTATTCTCCTATCC
>JACPBN010000085.1 GCA_016180275.1 Candidatus Woesearchaeota archaeon | reverse complement strand
TTAATTTGTATTCTTCAAATGGTTTTATAATCTTTATCGTTATGTACTTTTCTTCTCCATCTTCTGGTTTCAATTCAATATGACTATCAAAAAAATCTTTCATAGCAATTTTCAAAGACGCAACATGTTTAGTTTTTAATTTTCCATCAATTTCCAACAATTTTTTAGCTCTCTCAAGTTTTTCTTGTTCATTAAAAATTAAAATATGTACAATTCGATGCAGAAAACCTTTTTTGTAAATTTCGGATTTAGTTGTTTTTCCAGTTACCTGATCTTCAGTATCTACAATGTCCATGAATTCTTCTTGCATTTTTTAATTCCATTTAAGAAATCTTTTCTTATGCCTTCTCTCTTGCCTTCGATTATTTTAATAAGCTCCTCTTTAACAAACATCGGTACATGCTTAAGGTTCCATGCCTGGATTTTTAGATCCTCAATAACTTCATCTTTTTCTGCCCGATATTTTTCTTCTGCATTTTTCCACATTTCATGGTAGCTGAATGCTTCAGGCGATATTGGCTTAGAATCAGTTTTTTTTGAGCTTACAGGCTGCAGCAGTTCAATTTCATCCATATTTAGTTTCTTTCCGGACTTTCCGTAACTGATAGCAATCTTTGCAAGCACCATGTCATGCATTCTTTTTAAGAATTCCATCCTGTCTTCCATCTTTAATATATCTGTATATCCCATCATAACAAGATCAAATGCAAATGGGCTTGGGACTGCTGTAGTAATCTCCTCAACCCTGATTTTGCCAGCTTCAATGCCCTGCAAAACAAGCTTTGCATTATTGATGTCCATCAGATCTTCCAAAACTTCCCTTCTTGCTTCCTTAAGTATTGCAAAGTTTTGGTCAATCTCCTTAACTGCGTTCATCAGGATCATCGAGCTGACTTGCTGTCTTCCTGCACCCTGTGTTCTGCCTTTATAATTGCGCAAAATCATTAACGCGCGTGCTGCGCAGTGCCTGAATCTTCTCTTAAGAATTTCTGTCTTGTCAATCGCATTGTTGAGGATTTTTTCAAAATCATTGGCTTTAATAATCTTAAGAATTTTTACTATGTTAACTTTAGAGTTGCATCTTGCATAAAACCCATTATCATCTATCCCGAGCTCAACATCTTTGTGGTCTACTCTGGAAATTGCAAATGCCACAGCCCTTGACAAGCAGTCATTTACTCTTCTGCCGTAGAGAGAATGAAAAATTATGTAACGATTGCTTACTCCTGCTCTTTGCTCAATATAATTTTCAATTATTATCCTGCCATTATGAGGAATTGCGCCATTTGTATAATCAAACTGCTCTTTGAAGTATTCATAAATAGAATTTGCTGCGTTTCTGTCAACATAGAGATATTCATTGATGAATTCAATAATCTCTCTTTTGGTTAAATTTGCGCAGAATTTTTCCAGCATTAATTTCCTGAATTTGCCAATTTCCAGAGCAAGGTCAAAGCTCAATGGCAGCATCTCAGAGACCCAGCTAGGTACAGTAGGCGGCCTGCCAACGCTAACTTCCACCTGCGCAACCATACCGCGGCTGAATTTAAACTGATAAGTATCTCCCCCTAATACAAAAACATCTCCAGGGCGCAATCTTTCTAAGAAAGCTTCATCAATTGTGCCAATGATTCTTTCACGGATTTTTACCCTTACACCGGTTTGGTCGGGAATTGTGCCTACATTAGTCATGAAGATGACACGGGCCATTTTCCCTCGACGCCCTACCATCTGAGTAGTTTCATCATACCAGATTTTTGCGTAAATATGACGAGCTTCCAAGTCTACATATTTGCCGGAAAGATATTCCAGTACCTGTATAAACTCGGAGTAATTTAATTTATTATATGAATATGATGAGGTTATCAGATCAAATAATCCACTGACTTGCATTTTATCCTGTATGCAGATTGCCGCTATCTGCTGGGCAAGAACATCAAGGCAATTGGTTGGAATATGTATCTTATCTAGCTTTTTTTCGATTGCGCTCTTTAAAAGCACGCTGCATTCTACTAGGTCATCTCGATCCAGCACAATGATTCTTCCTTTTGTTGTCGAATGAAGCTGATGGCCAGACCTTCCGCATCTTTGCAAAGCGCGCGCAACTGATTTGGGAGAGCCAAGCAACAGCACAAGATCAATGAAACCGATGTCTATTCCCAACTCAAGCGATGTGCTGCTAACTACGCATTTTATCTTTCCTTCTCTCAGCCTTTGCTCCACACCAAATCTGTGATCTTTGCTTAAGCTTCCATGATGCGCACCGATGTTATTAGCAGTGTAAAATTTCGGAAATCTTTCTTTTAATTTATCTATTACCCTTTCTGTTGCACTTCTGGTGTTTGTGAAAATAAGAGTGGTTTTATGCTGCTGGATAAGTTCGTGGATTAAAATATACATCTTGTTCTGCAGCTCTTCATGGCTTATTCTGACAAGATTTTCAGCAGGAGATATTACCTTTAAGTCAAGCTCTTTTATAAATTGAACATCGACAATTTCACAATTTCTCAGTTTTTTATTTTTTTGGTCATCATAACCGACTAAGTATTTTGCAATTTCCTCTAATGGTGAGATAGTTGCGCTTAATCCGACTCTTGTCATTCCTGCGGAGAGTTTCTGCAATCTTTCCATACTAATACTAAAATGCACGCCTCTTTTATTTTCAGCAAGCGCATGTATTTCATCAACAATAAGCCATTGGACATCATGCAGATGATCTACAAATTTTAGTGAAGTAAGCAGAATAGCAAGGCTTTCTGGTGTACAAATAAGAATGTGCGGAGGATTCTTTAGCATATTTGCTTTCTCTTTTGTAGTTGTGTCGCCTGTCCTTACACCTATTCTTATTCCCAAACTGCCATATTCCTTGCCAGATATTTGCTCAATTTGTTTTAATGGCTCAATTAAGTTAAATCGTATATCCTCGTTTAATGCTTTCAATGGCGAGACATAAACACAATAAACTTTTTTTTCCAATATCCCTTTCTCTGCAGAATCCACAAGTTCGTTTTTAATGTTTTTGTAGCACCTGTCGGAGCGCTTACAAGAATGTTTTTGCGCATATGGATTTCCATCACACCATATAACTGAGGAAGGGAGAACTCTTTAAATTTGCTGAAAAACCATTTCTTTATAGTCGGATTTAGTATGTTGGCTACTTCGTCTGCTTTATATGGCTTTTCCTTGAAGGTTATCATGCTCTCACTCAGATATATTTTTACTTGGTGGGTTTTTAAATCTATTGTATAGGCAGCATGGTAATAATAGAAATATAACCATAGAAAAATATCTTTAATCAATGAAAATATTATTCAAATTCTTATCTCTTTCATATGCCTGACTCTCTTATCAATTAATTCCTTAGTTCCGACATCTTTGCGGTGAAAAACTCTGCCAGAAACACATGCAACTGCTGCTTCAGCAACTTTTTCTGCGTCTGCAATTGAATTTGCTATGCCAAGTAATGCAACTGCTCTGGAAGAAGTCAGGTATAATGCTGACTTGCCATCACTATCTTTCTTCTCATCAACATTTGCATAATATGCCCTTGCGCCAAGAATATGTATTTTTTTCTCATCGACTTCAATTTTCTCATTCTCAACTGGCTCATCAGGATAGCCCTCTGGAACAACATATTTGCAGACAGTTGCCTTGTTTTCGAATTCTATCTCAAATGAATTAGCATGATCAGTATTATTTACCTTAGCTAATTTATCTAGTGTGCCGTTAGTTATCGCTAAGCAAATATCAACAAAATCTGTTTTTAAGATAGCAAGAACATTCATTGCTTCTGGGTCTCCAAATCTTGCATTATACTCAATAAGACGAACACCGTCTTTTACTGCAATAAAGCCGCCATATATTATGCCTTTGTATTCTTGACCGGTTTCTTTTTTAAGCGCATCACAGACTTTCTGAGTAATTGCTAATGCATCGGCATAATCTTTCTGTGTCAAAAAAGGAAGTAAATGATTTTTGTCTGAATAAGAGCCCATGCCACCGGTATTTGGGCCCTGATCATTTTCAAATGCTCTCTTGTGGTCCTGTATAACAGGCATTCCAAGTACTTTTTTGCCATCGCAAAAACACATTAAAGAAAATTCTTGTCCGACAAATTTCTCTTCAACAATAACTCTGCCATCATTAACAATGCATTCCTCTGCATAAGTTACTCCTTCTTGAACGGTTATAAGATGATCTTCAGAAACTTTAACGCCTTTGCCTCCCATTAGGCCATCTGCTTTTATGACGTAGCCAGTTTTGTCATTAAGTTGCTTTATAAAATCATACAAGCCATTTTTTGTCGCGAAAATATGAAATATTGGGTTTCCTGCAATTTTGTATTTAGTCAGCAAATTTCTAGTGAAAGATTTAGATGTCTCCAGCTGCGCAAGAACTTTTTTTGGACCAACGCTCTTAACGCCAATTTCTTCAAGTGAATCTACAATTCCAAGCTCAAGCGGATTTTCAGGGCCAATAACCGCAAAATTTATCTGATTTAATGTGCAGTAACTTTTTATTGCATCAAAATCATCATATTTGCC
This sequence comes from Candidatus Woesearchaeota archaeon, assembly GCA_016180275.1. Taxonomy (GTDB): domain Archaea; phylum Nanobdellota; class Nanobdellia; order Woesearchaeales; family UBA10200; genus UBA10200. The sequence continues at coordinate 5,711 of JACPBN010000085.1, read as the reverse complement.
AAGCAAATAACCATTAGCCAGCTTTGCAATTTAAGTCAGGGGTTTATAAATTTTTGTCATAGATCTATGTGCATAGCAGCTGCCGCCAATTTAGTTGGCACAAATCCAGTAACAAAGAGAATGTTGCGACGGGCAATGCAATCTTGTTGCTAATCAACTGACACAGCACACAATGCTCTTTTAGTATCACATCTGCTATCCCTAAGCGTAGAGGAGGAGCAACTAATAATATTATCAAAGCCAGTGCCAACTGCGGCAGCTGCTTCGTAAATATTTACTATGCACATACCCATAGATTAAAGTTATCTAGAATTCATTTCTCTGCCTTTAGTTCCAGTGATTTCAGGAACTTTTTGCTGTTATGAATACATTAAGAAAAGTATCGATAACAACTCTTTTGTTTATTTTTACTGTATCCACAATTTTCGCTCTACTGTAAACTTATAATTATATATAAATTTATAATTATATATAAACAGAGAATATTTAAAAATGTATTCACGTTTCTATTAACGAAAATATTATATACTATCTTCTAAATTAATTATATTAATAATTATTAGAATAATATAAAGATATAATTTATTGTAATAATAAGGCATTTGTAATAAAAATATAACACCATGAAAACACGCACAGAAAAAGACAGCTTAGGAAAAATAGAAGTTCCGTTAGAAGCATACTATGGCTCTTTTACTGTTAGGGCTATGCAAAATTTCCAAATCTCCGGGATTAAGGCGCATAAACAATACATTAAATCTCTGGCAATCTTGAAAAAGTCATGTGCAGCTGCTAACTTAAAGCTTGGATTGCTGGATGCTGCAATAGGAAAAGCAATTATTGAAGCAGCAAATTTAATCATATCTGATAATTTTGCACAGTATGGTAAATCCAAAGAGCTTTTTCCTCTTGATATTTTTCAGGCAGGTGCTGGAACTCCATTTAACATGAACATGAATGAAGTTATTGCTAATATTGCGATTATTAAGCTGGGCGGAAAGCAGGGAGATTATTCTATTGTTCATCCAAATAACCATGTTAATATGTCGCAATCATCCAATGATGTGACTCCGACAACAATAAGATTGGCAACGCTTGCATTGCTTGATAATCTAGAATATGAAGTTAAAGCATTATCTCATTCATTTACAAGAAAAGCACGCGAGTACAAGGATGTTGTCAAAGTAGGCATGACACATCTGGAAGATGCTGTGCCCATTACGTTTGGTCAGGTGTTTTATTCTTATGCGCATTCATTGGATGATGCATCACGAAGAATTTCAGCAGCAAAAGAATCTCTGCTAGAGCTAGGAATCGGCGGAACTGCTATTGGCACTGGATTAAATACGCATCCTGATTTTAAGAAGACTGTTGTTGAAGAGCTTTCAAAAGAGACTAATTTTAAGTTAAGAGTTTCGCCTGATTCAGTTCAATCTACCTGGAGCATGGCTGCATTTACCTATGCTTCAAGCACCATAAAGGCATTAGCAATTGACATAAATAAAATTTGCAATGATTTGCGCTTAATGAATTCTGGGCCTCAGACAGGATTTGCACAAATCATATTGCCTGAAGTCGAACCAGGAAGTTCAATAATGCCTGGAAAAGTAAATCCTAGTATTGCAGAATGTATGAACATGATTTGTTATCAGGTATTTGGTAATGATACTGCTATTACGCATGCAGCAGACAATGGGCAGCTTGAGCTTAATGTAATGACGCCAGTGATAGGTTATAACTTATTTACATCTATTGATATTCTTGCAAAAGGAATGAAGATGCTAAGAGAGTATTGTGCAGATGGTATAATAGTTAATGAGGAAAGATGCAGATACTTATTAGAGAGAAACCCTATAATTGCAACTGCCCTAAATCCATTTCTTGGCTATGAAGTTGTTGCTGAATTAGTAAAAGAAGCATTAAAAGATGATAAGTCTATAAGAGAAGTAGTGCTTAAATACAATTTGATTCCACTTAAAGTATTAGATGATTTGCTTGACCATATAAAACTTACAAAACCTAATATGCCTGATTTAATACTGGCAAAAGAAATCAGATCAAGCAAAGAGTATCAAGCGTATAAAGCTGAGATTGGGAAATAATGGCAGATAAATATTTGCTTGATACTTGTATCTGGAGAGATTTTTATGAGAATAGGTTTAGCAGATCTGGAAATCCATTAGGAGAATATGCAAGTAAACTTTTTATAAAAATAATTAAGGATCATGATACAATCCTTTACTCTGAAGCTTTGATTAGAGAACTCAAGATAGACTATGATGAAAAAGATATTTTTGATATGCTTAATGTCTTACTGTTCAGTAAGGTTCTAGAGAGAATTGATATTACAAAAGAACAGTTTAATGAAGCAAAAAAATTAGCTGAAGATAGGGATATTCCTTTTGTAGATTGCTTATGTGCAGTACAAGCAAGAGACCATAATGCAATTGCTGTTACCCAAGACAAGCATTTTTTTGAGAATTTATCTGACATAACAAAAGCTGTAAAACCACAAGACATCAGTTAAATCTTTTTTCCAGCTCTGCCATCAATTCTTTGCTTACAAGCTCTTTAGTTTTTTTATTTTCTTCGTAGGTGGTTGCCTTTTTAGCTTTGCCCTTAAACTTGAGAAATTCTTTCATGAGGTCTTCTCTGCTTAACTCAGCTAACTTATCTCTAACAGCTTCCCTGATAAACTCAGTTCTTGAATTAAAATTATGCTCAGAGATTTTTTCATCTATCTCCTGCAATACATTCTCCTGAAATTTGACAGATATGACTTCCACGGTAGGACATAGTAATACAATGTAGTATTTAAATGTTTCGGATTTTTTGGAATAGAATTATTTATATGGGTTTTTGGATAGAATTACCTGTAGATCCTGAAATTCTGGACATTCATGCTGGTTTTCTTTCTCTTTGCTGCAATGCTATGCTGTAAAGCACCAAGTGCGCAGGCAGCAATAACTGCTAGAATAGCTGCAACTAAAAATGGTATCTGCGCAGAGAAATTCTTCCATAATAAACCACCAATTACATTTGCAGGGAAGACAGTTAATCCAATAATCATGTGATAGCTGCCAAATGCAGTGCCTGCAGCTTTTTTATCTGCCAAATCTGCGACAAATGCGCGAGAGACTCCATCAGTGAATCCAAGCACTATGCCGTATAAAGCAAACAAGATCCAGAGCGTGAAAGTTGTTGCGTAAAACCCAAAGCTTAATGCAGTCAATGCAAACAGCAGGTAGCCTGCAATCAAGACATTGTTTCTTCCTAGATAATCTGATATCTTTCCTGCAGGATAGGAAGATGCTGCATAAAAGATGTTATAGACGAAATATAATATAGGAATAAGAGCAACAGCAGCGCCAATATTCTGTGCGCGCAATAAAAAGAATGCATAGCTGAAGCTTGCAAGATTGAATAAGGCAGCTATTGCCATGAACCTCTTTAAGTCCGGAGAAAATAGTTTAAATGTTTTGAGGAGATTAAAGTGAGCAGCAGTCGTGGAGGGGTTTGATGTTTTTTTTAGTTTTTTATTGCCTTGTGTACCTGCCTCTTTAACAAATAAGACTAATATCACAACTGCAATAAATCCAGGAATAAATGATATCCAGAATATTGTCCTGTAGCTTGATTCTGAGGAGCCAAGATAATACAGCAAAATTGTTGCCAATGCAACTCCTATGACTGCGCCTATGCTGTCTAAAGTGCGATGCAATCCAAAATATCTGCCGCGCTCTTTCTTGTTAACAGATGCCATTATTAATGCATCTCTTGGAGTTGTCCTGATACCTTTTCCGAATCTGTCTAAGACACGTACAATTAGAACATGCTGCCAGAACGAAGCAACTGCCAGAAATGGCTTTGAAAATGCAGATAATGCATAACCTATTATGGTCAGAGATTTCTTGTTTTCAGATCTGTCAACAATAATGCCAGAAATAAATTTTAAGATGGCAGAAGTCCCTTCAGCCAGGCCTTCAATAAAGCCGATTACTGCCATATTTGCTTTCAGTACAAGAGAAAGGAAGAGAGGTATGACAGGAAATATCATCTCTGAGCTTATGTCTGTCAATAAGCTTACAATGCCCAGCCAGATAACGTTGAGAGGATTTGATTTATCTTTTCTTATCTTAACTCTTTTTTCCATTGTGTTTTATGCTTATCTTATTTTAATATCATCAGGAAGTATAAAAAAGTAACTGTTAAAAATCGCAAGGTTTAAATGGTTGAAGTTAGCTTGGGGCTAACGGAACTATAGATGATTCGGCAATCTAAACTAAATTTTTTTTCACAACCTTTAAATATAAGCTAATTTTCTTATTGCAAATAGTTTGCAAAAACATGATACTAGAAAGATGAGGCGAGGGTTATGAAACAAAATAAGATTTTTTCAAGAGCAGGATCAAGTTTCCTATTCAGTTTTATCATAGTTGTATTATTTCTAGCTAACTTATCAATGGTTTCTGCTGCCAACGAATATAATCTTGTGTTTAAGACATCACCAGAGAATCTGGTTGCGCACGATAATCCATTTGTTGAAGTTCCAGAGAGCAGCTATTTTAAGCTAACAGTTGAAGTTTATGACAAAGCAACTAATCAGTTAGCCAAAGATGTTAATGTTCAATTGAGTGTAACGCATGACAAAAACAGCTTATTATTGCCTTCTGGCTTTCCTTGGGTTGAGGGCACAACTTTGTTAGTACAAGAAACATTTACTAAAGAAGGAAAATTAACAGTAAGCAGATTCTTGTTCCCTTTAAGAGGAACTTACAAGATTCATGCAACTGCAATCTCCAAAGACGGCAAATCTGGGGAGCTTGACACATCTATTTACGCAAAACAACCAGGATTTCAAATAAGAAACTGGGCATTGTTTCATGGTGCAATATTATTGGTCGGATTAATAGTCGGATTAGTGTACGGCAAATCATTGAGGAAGCAAGGTAAAGCCAATTTATCTATATTTTTAATGGGTGTGCTTTTAGTGAGTACAGTTATTTTATTATTGCCCGGAGTTATTGCTCACGAAGGCGAAGAAGCAGACGAAGAGCCGCATAAAATTGAGCTGGTAGATAAGCAAGTTGAAGTAAGAACTAATCCAGAAATCCCGGATATTGGCATTCCAACACAGTTCAATTTTTTATTTAGAGATGAGAAAACAGGCAAGTTATTGGATAATGTAAAAGTGCACTTTAAATACGAAAACCAAGAAGAGAAGTTTATGGTTATTGATACAGAGTTTGTTTCAGAGACAGGAAATGCTGCATTAATTTATGGAATATTTGATGGCGCTCCTCATAAGCTGACATTGGATGTTGAGCCAACAGATGCTTCAAGCACAAAATTTGAGCCAATACATAGAGAATATGATGGCATTATGGCAATTGTGCATAATCCGCCTAGAACAACACAATTTGTAGCTTTGTTTATCATGATTATGGCTTGGCTGATTGGATTGACAATTGGTGCGGTTTTAAAAAGGACATTTTATAATTAAGAGAGATTAAATAGAAAAGATATTGCAAAGAATAATTATTTAGTATTTGTTTAGCTACACTAAAATCAAAAGCGGTGGCGACTGCCAAATTATGACGAACACAAATCAACATAACATAGCCAAGTTGCGACGGGCAATGCCAGCTAATTAAACATCGAGAAGCACAACATATAATATTCCATTAACACAACCACTATCAAAGCGTAGA
>JACPBN010000038.1 GCA_016180275.1 Candidatus Woesearchaeota archaeon | reverse complement strand
AGTTTAGGAGGAAAAAATGGCTAAAAAAGTAGACATTGATAAACACATTCTGATACCTAAACACAGCAAGCTAAATGACAAAGAAAAACAAGAACTTCTAGAGCATTACCAAATAACCTTTCAAGAGCTTCCTAAAATCTACAAAAATGATGCTGCAATAAGGCATTTAAGCCCTAAAACAGGAGAAGTTATTAAAATAGTAAGAAATGATGAATCTGCAGGAGAAAATGTGTATTACAGGGGTGTTATAAATGACTAATCTTACAAATAAATACGGCCCATTGCTGGTAAAAAAGTTTTTTGAAGAACAGAAACTGGTTGAAAGCGATATTCAGAGTTTTAATAATCTAATTGAACATGAGCTGCAAGAAATAATTGAAGAGAATAAAATAATTGAGCCAACTATTATACCTCATGACATAGATGAGTTTAAAATTAGACTTGATAAAATCTGGGTTGAAAAGCCAATGATTATTGAGGCAGATGGCAGCAAAAGAGTTATATACCCTATTGAAGCCAGGCTTCGAAAGATAACTTATTCTGCGCCTATTTTTATGGAGATTTCTGCTCACATAAATGATATTGAAAGAGAGCAATTTACAACACAAATTGGAAATTTGCCAATTATGCTTAAGAGCAAATTCTGCCACCTTAGCAAAATGGGCAAGGAAGAGCTCATACAGCATGGCGAAGATCCTAATGAACCTGGCGGATATTTTATTATCAACGGTACAGAAAAAGTTTTGATTGATATAGAGGATTTAGCAAGCAACAAATTCTTAGTTGAAAGCGAATCAATAGGCGTAAGTGAGTATGCAGGAAAAATATTCTCTGAGCGCGGCTCATTCAAGATTCCGCATAGCATTGAAAAAATGAAAGATGGATTATTTTATTTATCATTTACAAGGGTTAAGAGAATCCCTGCAATTATAATAATTAAAGCACTAGGGCTGTTAAAAGATGAAGAAATAATGAGGCTAATCAGCGATAAGAAAAATTATGATGAAGTTTTAATAAATTTGTTTGAATTTGCAAGTATTAAGAACGAAGAAGAAGCACTTGATTATATGGCAAAGCAGATAGGGATTACACAATCAAAGGAGATAAGAGTGGAGAGAATGAAAGAAATACTTGACAAATATCTGCTGCCGCATCTTGGCATAACTGCTGAACATAGGCTTCTAAAGGCATATAATTTATGCAAATATTTGAGAAAATATATCCTAGTAAGCACTAATGAATTGCCTGAAGATGATAAAGACCATTATATGAACAAGAGGTTAAAGTTGGCAGGAGATTTATTAGCAGATTTAATAAGAGTTAATTTAAAAGTTCTGATAGGAGACTTATTATATAATTTCCAAAGAATTGTAAAAAGAGGAAAGTTCCCCAGCATTAAAGTTATAATCAGGGAAAAACTGCTCACAAGCAGATTATATTCTGCAATGGCAACCGGCACTTGGGTAGGCGGCAGGAAAGGAGTCTGCCAGAGAATACAAAGGCTAAATTATCTAGAAACACTCAGCCATCTGCAAAGAGTGGTCTCGCCATTATCAACTGCGCAAGAAAATTTCAAGGCCAGAGAGCTTCATGCAACACATCTTGGAAGATTATGCCCTATCGAGACTCCTGAAGGAACAAATATAGGATTACGTAAGAATCTTGCTTTGCTTTGCAAGATTTCGCAGGACAGTGATAGTCAAGAAGTTGTTAAGCAGTTAAAGGGTATTGGCTTAAATATTGTTGTGTAAATAAAATAAGTTTAGGGATTATTATTTTGATGATTAAACAATAAAAGTATATAATCAGGTTAAGGTGAGAGCATGACTGACGTATATATAAACGGAAGATTTACTGGAACTGTGGAAGATGGAAGAGATTTTGTTAGCAATGCAAGAGCTGAGCGCAGAAGAGGCAATATTACCGACAATACTAATCTCTATTACAATGAATTAAGCGATGAAGTATTTGTTGAGTGTGGACGCGGCCGAGCATGCAGACCATTAATTGTTGTGAGAGATGGGCAATCGTTATTAACAGAGCAGCATATTAAACAGCTTGAGAGAAATGAAATAGGCTGGAATGACATAGTAAAGCAAGGAGTAATTGAATATCTAGATGCTGCAGAAGAAGAAAATGCATTAGTAGCATTCTTTGATCATGACTTAACACCTGAGCACACTCATCTTGAGATAATGCCATTAACTATGCTTGGCCTAACAACTGCATTAGTACCTTATGGTAATTTTAACCAGAGCACTAGATTAAATGCAGGCAGTAAAAATCAAAAACAAGCTCTTGGATTTTATGCTGCAAACTTTTCAGTAAGAATGGATATGGACGTAAATTTGCTGCAATATTCCCAGAAACCAATTGTCAATACAATTATGCATGAGGTTGCTGATTATGACAAGCATCCTGCAGGCCAAAATATTGTTGTTGCTATCATGAGTTATGAAGGATATAATATGGAAGATGCAATTATATTAAACCGCGGCTCAGTTGACAGAGGATTAGGAAGAAGCACTTATTTCAGGCCAGCAATTGCTGAAGAACTTCGATATGCAGGCGGCCTAGTAGATGAAGTATGTGTGCCTGATAAAGAAGTCAAAGGATATAAAGCTGAACGTGATTATAGGTTTTTGGAAGAAGACGGAATAATTTCACCTGAGAGCTCAGTAGCAGAAGGGGATGTTATTATTGGCAAAACTTCTCCGCCTAGATTCTTAAGCAGCTTGGATGAATATAATTTGGCCGCTACAACAAGAAGAGAAAGTTCAGCTGCAATGAAGCACGGTGAAGAAGGCATAGTTGATTTTGTACTTATAACAGAAAATGAAGAAGGCAATAAACTAATACAAGTTCGAATAAGAGACCAAAGAGTGCCGGAGATAGGGGATAAGTTTACAAGCAGGCATGGACAAAAGGGAGTAGTTGGCTTGATTGTAAATGAAGAAGATATGCCATTCTCAAGCTCCGGTATAAAGCCAGATATTATTTTCTCGCCGCATGGTATTCCCAGCAGAATGACAATTTCACATTTGATTGAATTAGTTGGCGGAAAAGTAGGAGCATTAGCCGGCAGATATATTAACGGCACAACATTTGACGCTGAAAATATTGATAATCTTAGAAAAGAGTTAGCAAGCCTGGGCTTTGCTGAAAACTGCACTGAAACCATGTTTAACGGACATACCGGAGAAATGTTCACTGCCAGAATATTTGTTGGTAACATGTATTATATGAAATTAAAGCATATGGTTGCAAATAAAATACACTCCAGAGCACGCGGCCCGATACAATTACTTACAAGGCAGCCTACAGAAGGCAGAGCAAAAGAAGGAGGCTTGCGTTTAGGAGAGATGGAAAAAGATACATTTGTTGCGCATGGAGCCAGCCTATTATTGAAAGAAAGATTTGACAGTGATAAAACAATAGTGCCTGTGTGTGAAGAGTGCGGTTTAATAGCCATACATGATGAGTTTAAGAATAAGAGCTATTGCCCAATCTGCGGTGATAATGTAGAGATAACTAATATTGAAATGTCATATGCATTTAAGCTAATGTTGGATGAGTTCAAAAGTTTAGGGATATACACTAAGCTGCAACTGAAATATAAGTATTGAGCAATAAGTTAAATAAATATTAAGTCAATATTAATCAGTGTAAATTTAATATTAGATGATATTAAGATCTGAGTCACGAGGTAGCAAAATGTCAGACGAAACACAATATTTTATCTATAAACAAGTTAAGAGCATTGAATTTGCTTTATTTTCACCGAAAATTATTAAGAAGATGGCCAGCGCCAAGATAGTCACACCAGAGCTGTATGACAAAGAAGGTTATCCTGTCGATGGCGGCTTGATGGACATCAGATTAGGTGTTATTGACCCTGGATTAAAATGTAAAACATGCGGTTCAAAATTAAAAGAGTGCATTGGGCATTTTGGATATATTGAACTGGCCAGATCTGTAATCCATATCAAGTTTATGGATATTATTCTAGCAATGCTAAGATGCACATGCAAAGAATGCTCTAGAATTTTAATTCCTAAAAATAAGGTAGATAAGTTTATCACAAAGTTTGCTGAAGTTGAAAAAGAGCTCGGATTAGAAGGCAGAAGAAAAGCAGTCAGAGAAGCAATTGCTGCAATGAAAAGTGTTAATAAATGCCCCTATTGTAATGCAAAACAGCAAAAGATTATACTTGAAAAGCCAAGCACTGTAATGGAGAATGAAAAAAGACTCTCGCCTATTGAAATCAGAACAAGGCTAGAAAAAATCCCGGATGAAGATGTCGCTATTTTTGGTTATAGCCCAAAGCATATGAGGCCAGAGTGGGTAGTTTTAACAGTTTTGCCAATTCCTCCTGTTACAATGAGACCAAGCATAACATTGGAATCTGGAGAAAGAAGCGAAGATGATTTAACACATAAACTAGGCGATATAGTCAGAATAAATCAAAGGCTATTTGAGAATATAAATGCAGGTGCGCCTGAAATTATTATTGAAGATTTATGGGATTTATTACAGTATCATGTTACAACATTCTTTGATAATGAAGTTGCACAACTGCCTCCTGCCAGGCATAGAAGCGGCCAGCCGTTAAAGACAATCTGCGAGAGAATTAAAAGCAAAGAAGGCAGGATTAGGCATAATCTTGCAGGAAAGAGAACAAACTTCTGTGCAAGAACCGTAATAAGCCCTGATCCTATGCTGGATTTAAATGAAATTGGAGTTCCATTGGTTATTGCTACAAAGCTAACAATTCCTGAAAGAGTAACAGAATGGAACAAAGAATATCTTAAAACATTTATCAAAAATGGCAGTAAGAATTATCCAGGATCAAATTATTTACTCAGGCCGGATGGCAAGAAAAAGAAAATAACAGATGAGACTAAAGAACAGCTGCTAGAAGAAGTCCAGCCAGGATACATTGTTGAAAGGCATTTAATGGACGGAGATATTGCTATATTCAACAGACAGCCTAGTTTGCACAGAATGAGCATGATGTGCCATAAAGTTAAAGTGCTGCCAGGAAGAACATTCAGATTAAATCCTGCAGTATGCGCACCTTATAACGCAGACTTTGACGGAGATGAGATGAACCTGCATGTTCCACAGACAGAAGAATCCAGAGCAGAAGCAGAAACTTTGATGATGGTACAAACTCAAGTTATCTCGCCTAGATATGGATTAAGCATTATTGGATGCACGCAAGATGCAATTTCAGGAAATTATATCCTAACAAAAGACCTTGAGCTAATGAGACGAGAGGCAATTGATTTATTAGTTTCAGCTGGAATAAGCTCTTTTTCAAAGCTTCCAAGAAAAGAAAAAGTTAATGGCTTAGAGATATTTAGTGTTTTGCTTCCAGATGACTTTAACTTCGTAGGCAAGTCAAGATCAGGTGCACAAGTAGTTATTAAAGAAGGAAAACTGATAGAAGGTGTGCTAGACACTGCTAACTTAGGCGAAGGATCCGGATTGTTATTAAGAAATCTTCATAAAAAATATGGAGAAGAAAAATCAATTGAGATATTAGGAAACTTCTTCAGATTAGGGATTAAGATATTGCTCAAAATAGGATTTAGCACAGGCATTACTGACAGTGATCTCCCAGAAAATGCAAGAGATAAAATTGAAGAAGAGCGTAGAAATGCCGATATATCTGTGCATGAGCTGATTGAATCAAGAGAACGAGGAGAGTTTGATACATTCCCTGGAAAGACAATTGATGAATCATTGGAATTAAGAATACTGGAAGTATTAAACAAGACAAGAAATCAGATTGGAAACTTAGTTGCACAATATGCTAACCAGCAGTCAGGAACATCTATAATGGCAACTTCCGGAGCAAGAGGAAATCCGATTAATCTTGCACAAATGGCTGCCTGTGTCGGACAGCAAGCTATGCGCGGCAAGAGAATTGAAAAAGGGTATAATAAAAGAACATTGTCATGCTTTAAAAAAGGCGATTTAGGCGCTGCACAACATGGATTTATAAAATATGGATTTAGACATGGCTTAAACCCAGCAGAATTCTTTTTTATGGGAATGACCGGCAGAGACAGCTTAATGGATACTGCATTAAGAACGCCTAAGTCAGGCTATCTATACAGAAGATTAGCCAATGCAATGCAAGACTTGAAAGTAGATTATGATAATACTGTGAGAGATGCAAGCAAGAAGATTATACAGTTTAAATACGGCGGAGACCAGACTGATGTAAGCAAAAGTGATGGCGGCAAGATAGATGTTGACCAGATAATCGAGACGGTCAAATAATAATAATAATAATAATAAATTAAATATAAACTTCGCAATATGTTAACCAAAGTGTTGCGGTGTTGAGCGAAGCGAAACACCTCGATGGTTTGATTAAACTTTTGCGAAGCAAAAGGTTAGGTGAATAAAAATGTTAGATGCATTAAAACCATACAAAGAAAAGCTTCCTAAGAAGATTTTAGCTGAGTTAGATGAAAAACTAGGGAAAATTAGCTCGCAAGCAAGACAAAAGAAGATTATAGAAGCTGTGTATGAGCAGTATGATAATGCTAAAGTAGAACCTGGAGAAAGCGTTGGCTTGGTTAGTGCTGAAAGCATCGGAGAGCCTGGAACACAAATGACATTGAACACATTCCACTTTGCAGGTGTTTCAGAAATGAACGTTACAGTCGGCTTGCCAAGAATAATAGAGATATTAGACGGAAGAATATCACCAAAAACCCCAATGATGGAGATATATTTGAATAAGCCATTTAACAAAGGCGAAGACATAAAAAAACTGGCATTAGCAATTAAGGAAACTAAGCTTATTGATATTACCAAGGAATTTCAAGTAAATATCGTTGAAAGCCTGATAGAGATCATACTTGATAAAGAAAAGATGAAAGAACTTGCAATAACAGATAATACAGTAATAAAAGGCTTAGCTAAAAATCTAAAGGGCTTTGCAATTAAGCATAAAGGAAATGTTATAATGCTGAAATATAGAGGCAAAGAAGAAGCTATAAATGAGATATATAGAGCCAAAGAATCTATTAAAAATATTTTTGTTAAGGGAATTAAAGGAATTAAGCAAGTCCTTCCCGTAAAAAGAGGAGAGGAATTTATAATAGTAACAGCAGGCAGTAATTTTAAGGATATACTTGAACTTGAAGAAGTTGACGAGACTAGAACAGTGACAAATAATATTGATGAGGTTGGCTCTGTATTGGGAATAGAAGCTGCCAGGCAGACTATAATAAATGAAGTTAACAAAGTCATAGAGAATCAAGGATTAAATGTAGATGTTAGGCATGTCATGCTAGTGGCAGATACCATGTGCGTAGCTGGAGAGCTAAAAGGCATTACCAGATACGGAGTAGTCAATGAGAAAGCCAGCGTACTCGCAAGAGCAAGCTTTGAAACACCGATAAAGCATATAATAAATGCTGCATTAGTTGGTGAAGTTGATTATCTGACAAGCGTTGTTGAGAATGTAATGCTTAACCAGCCAGTGCCTGTCGGAACAGGGCTGCCAGGATTAGTGACAAAGATAAAATAAGGCAACAACAAAATAATCGTTAAGTTTTACCAATCACAATATTTATAAATAATAGGCTAATTTAGTGATTTATCGTCTTATTATATTAGAATAGGAGGACAGAAGGTTATGGCTAAAAAGGTTGTAGTTGGAAAGGAAGTAACTGAGATAAAAAAAGCAATTGAAGTTGGCAAAATAGTTATAGGTACTGAAAGAACCTTAAAGAGCCTTAAGCTTGGTAAGTTAAAAAAAGTATTTTTAGCTAATAATTGCATACAAAGAACTAAGCAAGATGTTGAATATTACAGCAAGCTTGCAAAAGTTGAGGTTGTTAATCTGGAAGAGCCAAACGAAGAGCTTGGAACTATTTGCAAGAAACAGTTTTCTATTTCTGTTTTAAGTATACCTAAAGGAGATTAAGCAGATTAGATGAAGATGTTAGATATAAAAATTAATGGTGTATAGATGGTAATAAAATTAGATGCTAATTCTTTAAAATTAATGACTTTGTTTGAGACAATAACACGAGCAAATCTGCAGGATTATTTTGAAGTAGATGGCATCAAATATTTTGTTGTGCAGAAAGGCGAAATCGGCAAGGCAATTGGAAGGCAAGGAGCAAATATAAGAAGATTGCAGGATTTTATGAAATGCAGCATTAAAATAGTTGAGCACAGTGATGATGTTCTTGAGTTTATTAAAAACCTTATTTATCCATTAAAGCTGTACAGCGCAGAAGTCAAACAAGAGAATAGAGATAATAAAAATATCGATGTTGTTTATTTAGAAGCTGTTGATATCAAGACACGCGGATTGATAATTGGAAGGAATGCAAGTTCATTGCGCAATTTAGAGAAAGCTATCCAAAGATATTTCAATGTTAAAGAGATAAAGGTAATGTAGATTTACTGTATTTGTTTAGTTTGTGTGATAAAATCCTATAAAGCAGTGGCGACTGCCGACGAACACTGGTAGGTAATATTAAAGAGTTGCTCCTCCTCTACGAATAGTTAGTAGCTGTGACACTAAAAGAGTTTTGCGAGCAGAGTTAATTAATCTGTAATTAAATAGTATTGCCCGTCGCAACTTAGTATAGTTTTTGTGGAATTGTGTTCGTCAAAGAATGGCAGCCGCCACTGCTTTGATGTTGTTATAGCTAAACAAGTACGATTTATTTAATATTTGTATTTTGATTCTGTTCTAATGATTTATGCTGATAATCACGCTGTGTGCTGATAACTTCCTGCCGGAGCTCTTTTTCAACAGATGTGCCATCTCCTTTAATATTCAGTGCTTTTATGCTGTCGCATGCATATAATGTGAATAATAGCAATAATAGACATAATACAATTAATATTTTATTCATAGATTTTTTCTTCATAATCCCTGTTAATACATATTATCTTAAAAACCTTTTGGAGAATAAGTAGAAAGTTATGACTGCAAGGATTAAAATAACCAGCTTAATGCCAAAGAAGATTAACCAGAATTTTCTCTCAAGCTTCTTTTGCTTGGCTGATTTTTTTTTGATTTTAGAAAGATTTGCCATAAGATACTAACTATTTCAAATAAACAAACATAAATTTTACGCAGCAGCTTCCTGCACTGCCTGAACTTCTTCAGCAGCCTCTGCCTTGCCTTTGATACGCTTCATCCTGAAGATATTTTCGCGCTCTACTTCCTCTAAACGCAACGAAATAAATGCCCTTGTCTTTTCCATCCTAGGAATGACTTCAAACTCCAATGCATTAACCCTGCGCTTTGTCTTCTCTATTTCCTGCAGTAATTTTCTCATTGAAGTCTCGACTTCTGCTGCCTTGACTATCTTCTCAACAACTTTCTCATACTGCAAAGCTGCTTCATCAACTGAAACGCTTGTGAACACGCCATAGCCACGCTCAAGAGCTTTTTTCTGCAGTTTTATATCATCTACTTTTGGCACAATTACCCCCATGATATTCTTTTTGCCAACATTTATTTCAGGGCGCTGTGAGATTGCTAATGCTGCAGATTTTAATGCCAGATCAGATTCAATTATTCTTGCCAGATTCATTTTTTGCAGGGCAATAGTGTAATCTGCAACAATTTCGTTCCTAAGATTTTTGACTTTCTTAAGAATCTCAAAGAATTCCAGTATCAAGCCGTCTCTTTTCTTCTTCAAAAGATTGTAGCCTGATTTAGCCAGCTTAATCTTCTTCTTCAATTCCATCAATTCGCTTCTTGTCGGCTTGATGTTCTGTGTTGATGCCATAGTGGTCTTGAGTTTTTAGTCTTGATCCATTATTATTATTTTATTTTTTAGTTATTTATTGCACCTACTTAGCTACTTGCTTTGCTTCCTTATAGAATTTCTCCTTTAATTCTGGCGAGATTCTTGTCAGTTCCTGCTTTGGAATCGGGCCAAATAAATTCCAACCTATTCCAAGTGTGTCTGTAATTGCCCTGTCTTCCAATCTATTCTGCTGAACAAATTTCGTTTCAAATTCTTCTGCAGATTTTAGCAGCCTGCGATCACGCTCTGACAAAGCTTCTTCACCAACAATTGCAACTAATCCTCTTAAATCTCTGCCTTCTGCATAGTTTGCATATAATTGGTCAGACACGTTTTTATGGTCTTCTCTAGTTTTCTTCGGGCCAATGCCAAGGTTCATTAATCTTGAAAGAGACGGAAGCACATCAATTGGAGGGTAGATGCCTTTTCTGTGCAGTTCTCTGCTGAGTACTATCTGACCTTCAGTAATATAGCCAGTCAGATCTGCAATTGGATGTGTAATATCATCTCCTGGCATTGTTAAGATAGGAATTTGCGTAATTGAACCGCGTTTGCCCTTGATGATTCCTGCACGCTCATATATCATTGCTAGGTCTGTGTACATATAACCAGGATAACCTCTTCTACCTGGAATTTCCTCCCTAGCTGCGCCTATTTCTCTCAAGCTTTCACAGTAGTTTGTCATATCAGTTAAAATAACCAGAACATGCATGTCTTTTTCAAATGCAAGATATTCTGCTGCTGTCAAAGCCATTCTTGGTGTAACCAGTCTTTCAACTGCAGGGTCATTAGCCAGATTTAAGAAGACAACACTTCTCTGTAAAGCTCCTGTTCTCTCAAAATCTGCCATGAAATATTGTGCTTCTTCATTTGTAATTCCCATTGCTGCAAATACTACAACGAACTTTTCTTCTGCGCCGAGAACTTTTGCTTGCCTTGCAATCTGCAATGCAATTTCGTTATGAGGCAGACCAGAGCCAGAGAATATTGGAAGTTTCTGGCCACGTACCAGAGTATTAGTGCAATCAATTGTTGAGATGCCTGTCTGAATAAAGTCTGCCGGCTGCTGCCTTGCATAAGGATTAATAGCTGCGCCAATGATATCAATCTTTTTTTCAGGAATAATTTCTGGGCCATTGTCAATTGGCTTGCCTGCACCATTTAATATTCTGCCAAGCATGTCTTCACTAACTGGAAGCTTTATTGTGTCTCCCAAAAACTTAACCATTGCCTCTTTTCCAATACCAGAAGTTCCTTCAAATACCTGGACAACAACAAGATCTTCTGAAGTATCAAGAACTTGGCCATTTTTCAGCAAGCCATTTGATAATCTAATGCTAACTAGGTCCCCATAACCTACTGGATCTGTTTTCTCGACAAAAACCAATGGGCCTGCTACATCTTTGATTGTTTTATATTCTTTCATAGTATACCACCATTTTTGTTTTTTGATTGTTTTTATTAGGTATATTTATATTGTTTTTTTTATTTATTTGATTTTGATTGTTTTTTGTTTATTTTATTTATTATAATTATTTTTTTATGAATTTGCCCTGCTGATAGGTTATTTTTATCTGTTTTTTTATTTATTCAATGTTTTGATGCAAAATTTTCTTTTACAATCATGTAAGCGATCAATACTCCAATCATCAATGCGATTGAAATTGCAAAGTATAATGTCTCGAGGCCATTTTCCCATTTAATTACATGCTTGAGGAACAAGACTGCAAGTATCAATGCAATTACGCTAGAGAGTTTCTTTTTTAAATCGTCTAGATTATGCACAACAAGCCAAGCAGGAACTTTCAGATTGCCGATAAATAATTCATACAGAGAGATTGAAAAGATGTAGACTATGATTGCAAGTATGTATGAATCAAGACCAGAAATCACTGACGCAGATAATGCTGTCAGATCACCTGTGTAAACTACTGCAATATAAGTTTCTTTGAGCAGCTTGAATGTTGTTAGCACAAACAGCAAAATAGATGCCAAAAATGTGCCAACTATGCCAAGGTATACTGCATATTTTCCGTTCTCTAAGATTCTTTTCATTTTATTGCAATATTTTAATTTTATAAAAGTTTAAGCAGCGGTTAAGTTTAATCTACTCAACCCAATGCCCGTATCTCTGCTTCCATCTTTTTCTGCGCTCCATTTAATATGCCTTCAAAGTCTTTGTTGAACTTTGCATTGCCTATTTCTGTCTTTGATTTTATTTCCAATAACTTTTGGACTCTCACACCATGTTCCAAAGCAGATTGTGCCTGCTGATAATACTGCAAAATAGTTTTCATAATCAATCTTGTTTTTTGCAAACTAATGAATGTGTCAATTTCATGGTATGCGTTCTGCTGCAGCAAAAACTCCCTGATTAATCTTGCGGCATCAAGAGTGAGCTGTTCTTTCTCTGGCAATGCATCACTGCCAACAAGCTGGACAATTTCAAGAAGCTTTTCTTCCTGCTGCAATATTTTCATGCAATCACCTGTGAGCTGTCTCCAGTCTGGAGCAACATTATCAGCAAACCAAGGCTCTAATGTATCAAGATAAAGGCTGTAGCTTGTAAGCCAGTTTATGCTCGGGAAATGCCTTCTCTGAGCAAGCTTTGCATCTAATGCCCAGAATGTTTTTGTTACACGAAGAGTGTTTTGAGTTACTGGCTCTGAAAAATCTCCGCCCGGAGGAGAAACTGCGCCAATAACAGTTACAGAACCTTCTTTTTTTGTGCCAAGAGGCTGTACGCGGCCTGCTCTTTCATAGAATTGTGCCAATTTTGTTGAAAGATATGCAGGATAACCTTCCTCTCCCGGCATCTCCTCTAATCTGCTAGAGATTTCTCTCATTGCCTCTGCCCATCTTGAAGTTGAATCTGCCATTAAAGCAACATCATAACCCATGTCTCTGTAATATTCTGCGATTGTTATGCCTGTATAAACAGATGCTTCTCTTGCTGCAACTGGCATATTACTTGTGTTTGCAATCAGTACTGTACGATTCATCAAAGGCTTGCCTGTTTTTGGATCTGTTAAATGAGGAAATTCCGTA
The DNA here is from genome assembly GCA_016180275.1 of Candidatus Woesearchaeota archaeon. Classification (GTDB taxonomy): domain Archaea; phylum Nanobdellota; class Nanobdellia; order Woesearchaeales; family UBA10200; genus UBA10200. The sequence goes on along the minus strand of JACPBN010000038.1, from coordinate 12,649 downwards.
AGAACCTCAGTCATTTCATTGCCGCGCTCGCCACATCCAATGTAAACAATTATCTCTGCGTCACACCATTTTGCAAGCTGCTGCTGTGAAACAGTTTTACCTGCACCAAATGGCCCTGGAATAGCTGCAACTCCGCCTTTTGCCAATGTAAATAATGAATCAAAAACTCTCTGCCCTGTAATCAATGGCATATTAGGCATAAGCTTCTTTGCAACAGGCCTTGGCAATCTTACTGGCCAATATTGCTTTAGCTTTAACTCATGAGTTTTCTTATTTGCATCTTCAACATAACCAATAATATCATTAACTGTAAATTTGCCTGAATTTATCTCAGTTAATTTTCCTGATACACCAAACGGAACCATGATTTTATGCATATTGCCCTGAGTTTCCTCAACTTCGCCAAGAAAACTTCCTGTCTTTACGCTATCCCCTTTCTTTGCAGTTGCCTTGAAATCCCATTTCTTTTTTTGGTCCAAGCCAGAAGCATCTACTCCCCGCAGAATAAAGTCTCCCATCTGGTCTCTCAGTACAGGCAATGGACGCTGGATGCCATCGTAAATGCTTGTTAATAAGCCAGGGCCAAGCTCTACACTTAAGGATTTGCCTGTATTGTAAACCGGCTCTCCCGGTTTAATGCCTGAAGTATCCTCATAAACCTGGATAATTATTTTATCATTCTGTATTTCAATGACTTCGCCCATTAATTTTTCCCTGCCTATCCTAACCAGATCATACATCTCTGCATCTATGCCTGTTGCTACAACAACTGGGCCTGCAATCCTAATTAATTTCCCTACTTTATTGACATCTTTCATGTTCTCACCATTTTAGTTTTTTTGCAATTAGTTTTTTATTTTCTTATTTGGCTGTTTAATTTTTTATATTTTTTAATGATGATTATTATTTTATTTATTTTTTAATGATGATTATTATTTTATTTTACGATTTTTTTATTGGTTATTTTATTTCTTAGTTATTATTTCTCATCTTGCTTCCAGACATCTACGCCTATTGACTTCTTTATCAGCTTGCGCAGATTTTCCTGAGCAGCTCTTGTAGATAACGGAATGAATACAGGAGAAATGCTGTTTTCAATATCACTTCTGTCAAAAAATGACATTGAATCTAGCAAATTCTCATCCATAATTACTATGCCTACGTTATCAGCAGATGCTGTAATTAAAGTCTTGATGCCTTTTGCACTAATATCTGTTTTTTTATTTAATGACGGTTCTACTTCAAAAGTATGCCTAATGCCAGCTAACCGGAATCCTAGAATGAATTGATTAGTGCCAATCGCTGCGAGCTGTTGCATTAGATCACCATTTGCTCCCTAATGAAATTTTCAGGCATGTTAAATTGTTTGCACTTTATGAGGAGCTGCAAGTTCCTGATTTCCATGTCTTTTGCAAACATGAAAGATAATATTGTGTCAACTGAAAGCGGATTTTTGTGCCCGAACAGCAAAGTTTTTTTGAGGAGATAACGCTTGAAATCCATCTCGATTGTGGTCAGTGACGCAGATTTTTTATATTCGTCTATCCCTGCCTTAATAATCTGCGCGTAACCTAATTTTTTTAATTTTTCAATAACTGCATCTACACTAGCTGCATTAAGTATGCCATGAATCTTCCGTTGCTGGCGCTTATCTGGACTAGAGATAATGAATTCAATCAATTCTTTTTTTGGGATGCCTTCTCTTTTTAAGCGCATGATTGTCATAATGTTTAAGATTTCAATTTCTGCTGTTATGAATTCTCTGAATAACATGCCTTGGCTTGAAAGCCGTGCAACAAAAGATATAAGTGTGTTGAAATAAAATTTATCCAATGCATTCTCAAGTTTTGCTATGTCTTTTGTCTTATTAAATTCACCTAGACTTGACTTAAGATATTCAGACGGGATTAACTGCGTGATTGCTTTATTTCTTAACATATCTTCAATCGACCCTATCTTTACTAATGCAGCTAAAGTATCTTCAGTTAATAAACCTGCAGGCACCAACAAAAATTCTATTTCCTTATTGCTTGATTTGGTAAATTTGCCGCGCATGATTGTCTTTAGATTGTGCATATCCTTTCTCATAAAATAAATCTCAACTAATTTCTGTAAGGTTTTTGTAGATATTCGCCTAAGCTTTTGGAATGTCTTGACTATGTTCTTATTTAATGCCTGGTCAATAAGCTCAGTGCCTGAATAATTTAATGCAAGCTGGTCTATTTCCGTCTTGTATTCTGTTTCTTCCAGATAACGAATAATTTCCGGAACAGACATCTTAAGCAAGCGCTCATATTCTGCCGGCTTAATTAAAAGAGTGCGCATTACTGCAACACGAACATAGGTATAAGGATATTTGCCTAAGCGAATCATTCCTTTATTTTGCATTACAATCTCTTCATTCTTCAATGATGAGCTTTCTAATGTGACTGTCTCTTGCATTTTTTCAATTATACAACTTTTTAATAGATACTTCTTTATTATCTAATTTTTTAACAGTTCTTTTTTCTAAATTGTGCCATCTAATCAAGCAAAATATTTCTACTTATCACTTAAACAGCTTTTTAGCAACATCCTGCAATATCCTGCCATTTAAGGTATCAAATACTGTTTCAAAGCTATAATCCAAGCGAATGCTCTTATCTGCATTTTCTACAATTATACCAGCCGTTATTTCAGTTGCTGTGCAGTTAAAGCCGTAGTTAAAGCCGTTAATGCTTTTGATATCTTGCTTGTTGCAGTAGACGTATTTTATCTCAAGCTCTTTTTTGGCTTTCTCAAGCAATTTTTTAACATAGCTATTTTTTTGCGCTTGGCCTATTACCTGCTTTAATGCAAGATCAAATGCCCTATCAATTATCTCTTTCTTTTTTTTCAGCACTATATGATTTGCTTCACTATTAACTGCCGCTAGCCTGATTTTTTCCAGATTTTTTCCTGCTTCACTCAGCTCATAAGCATATTTTTGCTCAAACTCTTTCAACTGCTGTTTTGTCTGCTGCTCAATTTGTGCAGCATCCTTATTTGCCTGCCCGATTATTTCTTTAGCCTGCCGATTAGCTGATTCCAATATAGAGTTTTTTACTTCTTGTAATCCCATGTTTACCACTCACCTAAGTAAGATAGCATGTTGTAAAAATAAAAAATAACCTGCTTATTTTGCCATACCAATTATCATTATAGCAATTACCAGCCCAAAGATAACTAATGTCTCCGGAATAACGGTTAATACCAGGCCTTTACCAAACAATTCTTCCTTTTCAGCCATTGCTCCAATAGCTGCTGTACCAATATCCTTCTCTGCAATTGCTGCTGCAAGAGATGTAGCACCTATAGCCAATCCTGCTGCCAATGCAATTAATCCATTTTCTAATGCCATATATATCCCTCCATAGTTTTTTTATTCCTTCTCTGCGCCAAATGGCCTGTATGCAATGCCACCGCCAGAATAAAACTTGGTGAAAAACTCCACATACTGCAATCTTAATGAATGCAAAAATGGCCCAAGTATACCAAGCGCAATATTTATTACATGGCCAATTACTAAAATCAAAATTCCAACTATTACATTTAATACACTAGGCTCATGGAAAAATTCTGCAGCCATCTCATTAACTACAACTGCCAAGCCTACTGATGCTAAGCCAAGAGCCATTAAACGTGCATAACTCATGATGTTGCCAAAAATACTTGGCAGTTCAACCAATCCACGAATACCTTCACCAAAATACAGTAAAACTACTGAAATGCCAAGTGTTAAAAACCCAAATATCGGCGGAATTAAATACATACCATATGAAAGATATAATAATGCTGACCCTATTTGCAATAATATCCAAGAGATTTTTGCGCAGAAAGCATGCCATAAGCCATGATGCTGAAGCTCATTGTAAAAGCCAATAAGCAGCCCAAGGTTAACATGAACTACTCCAATTGCTACTGCTACACCCAATAATAATATCTTTTGATGCTCTCTGCTAATTACATGAGGAATATTAAATCCTGCAAGCTCTTCAAGCCCAAAAAATTCTCCGAAAAATAATCCAAATGCCAATGACCATAAAGATGCCCAAATCAGAATTTTGAATAATTGCTGTGCAGCTTCTGCCTTGATTTTCTTTTTTAGGAGATAAAATAATGCCAGTGTTACAAGACCATAACCAAAATCCCCTAACATAAATCCAAATAAAAATGGAAAGCCAAGGAAAAGGAAAAAACTTGGATCTACTTCATGATAGTTTGGCAACGAGTATAAATCAAGGAAAAACTGGAATGGCCTGACTATCTTTTTATTTTGCAGCTGAATTGGAACATGCTCGTCATGATGAATATGCTGTTCTTGTATGAACAGTTTGTTGTCTGCTTTTTTCTGCAGAATTTCTGTTACTTGTGCAGTTCTGTCTCTGGGAACATAGCCTGTTGCCAAAAAAGTATTATCTGTTGAGCCGAATTTTAATGGTGCTTCTGCCTTAGCTATTTCTGCAGATAAAAAGAATTCATTTTCTATCAGATAAATTTGCCATTGGCGCTTTAATCTTTCAAATGATTTCTTGTTTGCAGAAAACTTGTTTTCTGCTGCCTTTTTTTCATTCTGAAGTGCTGCAATCAATGCCTGCAGTTTAATATTTGATTTACTCTTTTCCTTACTTTTTTGAGTGGCAAATTTTGACAGATCCATGGCAGTAAAATGCACTTTTGCAAGAATTTCCAGTGTTTTCTGAGCAGAGTTTTTCTCTACGAATAATGCAATTGCCTGTTTGCCAGAGACATCTGCATATTTTAATTCATGACTGATTTTTGATGTATGCAAAGAAAATTTAAGAATATCAAGATTTTGGACGAAGCCAATATAATGCAGAATGGATTCGTAGCCTGAGATATCATCAAGCTCCAGCTTTAGGTCTTTTAAGACTGCAAGCTGTTTTAACTGCTCATCTGTTGATTTTATTTTTGCATCTAGCTGCTTTTGTGCGCCTAATAATGTGTTAACAGAAAAAGTCAGAATAGTCAGATCTTTTTCAAGCTGTTTTATGCCTGGCTTTAGGTGTTTAGCCTGCAGGTTTTGTTTGTTTTTTAGAGTTGTTGTTTTTTGGTGTTCTTTTGTCTGCAGCTGTTCTTGGATTATTTGCGGATTTATGTTTAAGTAAGAAAATAATGACCTTATTTTCAAGAGTAACTCAGATATTTTCTGTGCATTTTCCAATGGCTGGCCAATGTCAACATCCGGATTTTTCCTGTGTTCGATTATATGAAGAACTTTTTGCCTGTGCAATGTGCTGATTGTAGCCGGCAGCAGAGATTTCTCTCCCAAAATCAACAATTTCTCCATCTTTTTTGGTGCAAACATTTTGGTCACGAAAATCGCAAATACTAAAATAAACCATATAGCAAGATATTATTGTCCAATGTATTCCTCAAATCTTTCTAAAATAAGTTCTGATGCTTTGTTAAGGTTTGATTCTGCTTTAGTTGCAAGTTTTTCTGCATCTGAGTTAGCTGTTTTCAGCAAATCATGGGCTTTCTTTTCAAGCTCCTGCTCTTTCTTATGAAGCTCTGCCTGCTTTTTTGCCTGCAGATCAGTTTCTTTCTGCTTGAGAAGTTTTTGAGAATCCTGTCTTGCCTTTGCAATTATGTCTTGAGCCTTCTTATTTGCCTGCCCTATTATCTCTTTTGCATTTTTTTCAGCATTTTTTATATCTTGAATTACATTGCCTGCCATGATGATACCCCTCACAACCTCACTTATACCAGATATATTAGGATACAGGTAGTTTTTTTATCTTATTTTTAAGTTTTGTGCTTTTAAGCTTTAAGTTTGTTAAAGTTTACGGCAATTTATAAATGTATACCATATAGAATAGGTAGAATAGAGAGATATAACAAACAATAATTTTGTTGTATATCCGGCAAAGCCATTTTTACGCAACCTTTTTATAGAGTATAAATGTTTATAAGAAATTCTTGTATTGCAGATGTAAATAAGAATATATAAGAACATAGACTTAAATAATGAATTAAAGCTAAAATTATACAGGAGAGTATGGTAACAGCTGAGGAGAAAAAAGCATTGTTTGCTGAATTGGATGTTCTAAGGAAAGAGCTTTCTGAATTAAGAGGTAAATTAAGCTCTATTAGAAATGAAAAGGAAAATCAGTTCAGAAAAAAAGAAGAGCTGAATAAGAAGATTTCTCAGTTAATTGGAAATGTGAAGACGTCTAAGAATGAGAGAGACAGTTATACTTCTATTGTCAGGCAGGAGAAAATGCAGCGCGGTGAATTTAATATCCACATTAGACAAAAACTTGATGAGCTAAAGGAACTTAAGAAGCAAAGAGATACAGCATTGGCAAAATTAGATGTAAAAGGAGATTATAATTCCATTGAAAGAGAAATAAAATTTTTAGAGACAAAACAAGAGACAACTGTAATGAGCTTTGACAAAGAAAAGAAATTGATGAAAGAGATTAAGGATTTAAAGAAAAAAGCAGTTGAATTTAAAGGAGTCAGAGAGATTTCAAGCAAGATAAAGGCACTATCTAAGGAATTAAATGCATTAAGAAACCAATCAGACAGTGTGCATAGCGATATACAGCATAAAGCTAAAGAGAGCCAGGAGAAACATTTAACTGTTGTCAGCACAAGCACACAAATAGATGCATTAAAAAAAGAGGAACAGGAAACATTTAACAAGTTCATTGAATACAAAAAACAGTTTAATGAGATAAATAAGATATTCAAGGAAAAGCAGGCAAAATTTGAGGAAATCAATGCCAAGGTTCAAGAATTTAGGTTTGAGCAGGAAAAAGTAAAGAAGCTAAGCATTCAACAGCAATTAAGGCAAAAAGAAGAGATCGTAAATGAAAAGTTAAGAACAGGCAAGAAGCTGACAACTGAAGATTTTCTTGTTATACAGAGCTTGGATAAGTGAGTACCCCAATATGATTAGACTATTTTTAGATTTCTTCTTTGTACAGAAATATAGAAAGTGTATTTAATCAGAATCAATAATAAGAATTATTTCTTAGACTTAAACTCAGTATACAAACAACGTCCGCAAAAACTTCTGTCTTTGTGCTCTGCCATAAAGCAGCCTGGGCCGCATTTTGGGCATGATTTTAATCTTCTTTTCAGAGTATTGCCAGAAACTTCATAAGCTGTCCATTTAGTTGAAGTCTTTTTCTTTTCTACTTTTCCGCCGCCTTTCTTTTCTGCCATTTTTACACCCATTATTTAGCTGCAGGAGCTGCTGCTTGTGCCGGCTGCTGACCTGCTTTCTTAGCTGCCTTTTCCACTGATTTCTTGCCTGGCTTTGGCTCAATGCGCTTTAAAGCAAATGCATCTTTGTAAACATATGCGCATAAATCTGCTGACTTTGCACCAAACTTTGTTTTTATTTTCTTCACAACCACTAGCTTTTGATCTGCAGCCAATTTTGATGCAAGATTTTTAGCTACATCTGCGTTAGAGGGAGTTGCATTTTGGAATGATAATGTACCAAATACTTCTGTTCTTGACAACAATCCATTGTCTTTCTTTTCTTTTATTAATAATTCCATTTTAATCTCCTGTTTTATGAATTTTTTATATTACTAGTTATTTTATCACCAGAGGTTATATTTTATTATCACCAGAGGTTATATTTTATTATCACCAGAGGTTATATTTTATTATCACCAGAGGTTATATTTTATTATCACCAGGTGTTATATTTTAATTAGTTGATTTATTTCTTATTTACTTATCTTGCCTTAATGGCATATTCGCCTTTAACTTCTAAACCGATTTTTTTTGCAATCTCTGATTTATTAATATCCAGAATAGTGATTCTGCCTTGCCAGTTTGTTGAAAATGTTGTGCTTTTGCACACTGGGCATTCAGCGCCTTCAACAAAAATCCTGCATCGCTTGCATACTTTCTTTTTCATGGTAAATCACGTCATGTATTTTTAAATGTTATCAATCATTTCTTTTTCTTGTCCTTTGATTCATCTGCCTCTTCTGTTGAAGCTTCAGATGTTTTGCTTGCTGCTTCAGCTGACCATTCAGCTTTGCCTAAACCTACTTGCCTCATAGTTAAGCCAAGCTTTGGATTTGTGATGTCTTTAAAGCTTACTGCAATAACTCTAGCTTTGCATTTGTCGCCTATCTTTAATACACGCTTTGTTTCTTTGCCAGACAACGTCTTGTCTTTTGCAAAGCTTACGAAATCATCCATTGTTTGGGAAACATGTATCATGCCCTCAATTGGACCTAAAGTAATAAATGCGCCAAAATCTGCAATGTCTTTAATGTTGCCAACAACTACTTCCTGCATCTCCGGCTTGTAAACAAAAAGCTCGAATACTGATTCATAATAAGCTGCGCCGTCTCCTGGTATAATTATGCCTTCCTTGACATCTTTAACTTTGCCAACATCTATGACTATGCCAAAGTCCTTTGAAATGACTCCTTCATAGTCTTTCTTGATACGCTTGGTTATAGCATCTACCTTTAGTAAATTAAACAGTTCAGGCGGAACTCTTATGTGATCTTTTATTTCTGCGACATAGAACATTTTATGCTCCCAAAAGTTATGTTTTGTACTGATATTTATTTCTTTTAAGCTTATTATCGTCTATATATGCATATTTAAACAAGTTTCTTTAAGAAAAGGGGTTTTATTTATAAATGTTACGCGAGGTTAGGTCAGAATAAGGTACTGCTTCTTCCTAAGGTCAATTATCCTTGCACCCAATAACCTAAGATATTTTTTTAACTGCTTGTCTTGGGTAGCAGCTATGATTTTCCCGTTTTTTGCGATTTCCAACAAAATTCTGTCAACTGCCTTAACTTTATCATCTTTGTTTGTCTGGAAAATTTTAAGCTTATTTGTTTTTACTGCATTTTCAGCCAGCTGCAACCCAAGCTTTGCTGCTGCCTTATGCTTGCCTGTATTTTTAGAAGCTGAAGCTATAATATTCTTGAGCTCATCCAATGTCTTATCAACTATTATCAGCTCATAGTTAAAACTGCATATTCTTTCAATCTCTGCAAATATATCTACTTTAAACAATGCAGGAATCAGCAAAAAATTTGTGTCAATGAATACTTTAGTAGTTTGGTCCATAAGAGAATTAATATACTTAACGCCTATATAAGTTTTATTGGTAAGATTTAAAAATATTACTGTATATAGTTAAAGAAAATGGTTAAAAGAATAAGAATAGGAATCTTTGGTGCAACTGGAGCAGTTGGCCAGGAGTTACTGAAAGTGCTATTTGATAGAAAATTCCCGATTAAGAATCTAAAATTATATGCTTCTGAGAAAAGTGCCGGTAAGAAAATAAAGACGTCACTTGGTGAGATAGAGCTTGAGAATGCAAATACTGCTGATTATTCTGAATTAGATATTGCGTTCTTTGCAATCGGTGGAGGATGGCCAAAAGAGAATGCGCCAAAAGCTGTAAAAGCCGGCTGTGCGGTTATTGACAATTCTTCTACTTTTAGGTATGATAAAGATGTACCATTGGTTGTTCCGCAGATAAATGCCAATTCAATAGGAAAAGCATTGTTGATTGCAAATCCAAACTGCACAACAGCAATTGCAGCTCTTCCTCTTTTTGAGATTTATAAAAAATACGGTTTGAAGAAAGTAATTGTTTCGACTTATCAGGCAACTTCAGGAGCAGGAAGCGAGGGAATGGATGAACTTCTTTCACAGACAAAGAATTATCTGGATGGCAAAAAGGTTGAGAATAAAGTTTTTGCTTATCCAATCCCATTTAATTTAATCCCACAAATAGATGTTTTTCAGGATAATGCATATACGAAAGAAGAAATGAAAGTAGCCTGGGAAACAAGAAAAATATTTGGAAATGAAAAGCTGAATATAAGCTGCACATCTGTCAGAATACCTACACTTAGAGTTCATAGTGAGAGCATTACTCTTGAGACAGAGAAGAAAATTAAGGCAGCGGATGTCAGAGAATTATTAAGTGATGCAGATGGAGTTGTAGTAAAGGATGACATCAACAAAAGTGTGTATCCAATGCCGCTGACTGCAACCAACAAATATGAGGTAGAAGTTGGAAGAATCAGGCAGAGCTTAGTTTTTGGAGATTATGGCATTGATTTCTTTGTTGCAGGAGATCAGCTTCTTAGGGGAGCTGCATTAAATGCGGTTGAGATTGCTGAATATATTGTAAAGCAGAGATTTGATAAAGGATAATGAAATTAAACAATATTATCAATATGAACAAAACAATAATAGGCCTGGTGGAAAAGGTAACTGTCTTCGGCAAAGGCAAGGAAAAAGAGATAGCTGCAAGAATAGATACTGGCGCCACAAAAGGCAGCATTGATGCAAAATTGGCAGCTGAGCTATTATTAGGGCCAATACATAAGCACAAAGTCGTGAGAAGCGCGCATGGAAGAACTTTAAGGCCAGTGGTAAAAGTAAAAGTCAGTTTAGCCGGCAAAGAAATAGAAGCAAATGTGACAATAGCAGACAGAAGCCATATGAAATATAAGATGCTTATTGGCCAGGATATGCTAGAAGGGTTTTTGATTGACCCGAGTAAAAAGTAATTAAAATTTAACATAAAATATTATTTAATATAAAAATTGTTAAAATGGGATTGGTGTTTTATGGATAACATAAATAATTAAAAAAAGCCAGAGTATTAATTGAAGTGATAAAACATGACGTACAAAGCAGCATTGATAAGCCAGCAAAGCGAAAGCTCAAAGATGACAGTTAAAGCCATGCAGAAGTATTTTGATAAAGTTGATGACCTAAATATCAAGCATATTGAAGTAAATTTAGGCAGCAAGGAACCTGAGATGCTTTATGAAGGCAAAAAATTAAGTGCGTATGATTGTGTGTATGCAAAAGGAAGCTTCAGATATGCTGTCTTATTAAGGGCAATCAGCGATATTCTTTCTGGGAAATGTTTTGTGCCGTTATCACCAAGCGCATTCACAAACGGGCATGATAAGGTCATTACACACTTAAAGCTGCAAAACAGCAATGTGCCGATGCCAAAAACTTATCTGACTAGTTCCCCAGATGCTGCAAAAGAAATTCTAGATAAAGTTAATTATCCTATCATCATGAAGTTTCCTCAAGGCACGCAAGGCAAAGGTGTCATGTTAGCAGATTCTAAAGCCAGCGCGAGCAGTATGATGGATGCCCTTGGAGCTTTAAAGCAACCATTCTTGATTCAGGAATATGTTGATACAAACGGAGTAGATATAAGAGCTTTGGTTGTTGGAAATGAAGTAGTTGCTGGGATGAAAAGACAGGCTAAACAAGGAGAGCAAAGAGCAAATATCCATGCAGGCGGCAGCGGAGAGAAAGCTGAATTAGATGATGAGACTAAAAAGATCGCTATCGGGGCTGCGCAGGCGCTTGGCGCCGGAATTTGCGGCGTGGATGTTCTTGAATCTGCTAAAGGCCCAGTGGTCATTGAAGTCAATGTTAGCCCAGGACTGCAAGGGATAACTGAAGCCACTAAAATTGATGTTGCGGATAAAATTGCAAAGTATCTGTTTGACAGCACAAAGGAAGCAAAAGAAGCAAAGAAAAAAGTGCATGAAAAAGACCTGTTCAAAAAACTTGGCATTTCGCATCAAAGCGAAATAATCACTAATCTGGATTTCCGAGGCAAAAGAATATTATTGCCGGAGCTTGTGACAGAGATAACTAAATTTAATGAAGATGAGGAAGTAAGTGTTAAGGCAAATAAGAAGACAGTTGTTATAAAAGGGAAGTAATATAGAGGAATAAAAAATAATACCCCCTATAATAACGTAATATAATTTTCATATTTGTTTAGCTACACCAACATCAAAAGCGGCAGAGACTGCCAATATTTGACGAACATAATTCCAATAACCTAGTTCAAGTTTTTCCGGGCGGTAACTAGCAATAATGCAAGTTAACTCGTCACAAGAAAAAATGCTAGCTTCAATGCAAGCATTTGAACCCAATGTAGAGGAGGAAAAACTCTTTATTGATACATGCTAATGTTCGTCGGCAGTCTCTGCCGCTTGATAAGAAATTAGTGAACTAGCTAAACAAATACTAATTTTCTATTCTATCCTGAATATTGGGTAGTCTTGAGTTTCATCATCAAGATCTGCTTTTGGAATGTTACTGTAACACCTTAGACTACATTTTATGTTAACTTTGTTACCATCATAAAAATGATCTGACATAGCCACAGGATTTCTTCTTCTTGCTATCGTTGCTCGCAAATCTTCAACCTTGCCTAATACAACAGCTTCTACAAGATCATCAAGATCATCAAAAAAAATACCATTTCTACCAAGATGCTTATTTATATCAGCAATGACATTTTTAATAGGGGATCCTGAATAATGCCAAAAACTCTTGTAGAATTTTTCTACTTCAGGAGTTATTATAGGTTGAGCATATGCCGCTATAGCTTTAGCTCGAGCCTCATCATTTCCTGGATCATCACTTCCTGAATATCGTCCACCATATACCTCAACATATAATCTTGCTAATTCTTGATTGCTTATTGGTTCGTTGCCCATTTTCTCAGCTTTGTTGGTAGTGTTAGTGTTTGACTGACAGAAAGTATTTTATAGTAATAGTACTTTCTGCTGTATATGATAAACATAATATGCCTCAAATGTGAAACCAA
>JACPBN010000054.1 GCA_016180275.1 Candidatus Woesearchaeota archaeon | reverse complement strand
GACAAGTCTCGCCAACTTTGCAAGTTAAAAGTGCGAGCCCGCCGAGCGAACGAAGTGAGCGAGCATGCCACCCATCTGTGATGGGTGGTGCGGGCGAGCATTTGACAAAAAGCAAGAAATAAGATCCGTCAGTCAGTGACTGGCGAATTACGTTTAAATCTTACATGAACTCACTACTGTGAATTGATTAAAATTGATGACAACATTTGTCCTTATTCTCCATCTTCCAAAAACTCCACTCAAGCAGACTCTACTCCAGCTCAATCTCTACAATCTCATCCAGCTCTTCCTGCGAAAGAGCACATCCTCGTATCTTAAGCCCCCATAACAATGACTGCAATAGTGTTTTTTTAGGGTTTGTGACAACAGTTGTCTGCTTGGGAATATAATTTTCCAGCAAGCCAAGCTCTACTGCCCTCATCACAAGCTCGACTGAGCGGATGACTTTTACATTTTTCAGTTCTTTTTTTAATTTTGCAAGATTATTGTTATCAACATTTGTCTTTGACCTGAACTTCATTTTTAATAACTTGGTAACTTCATAAGGGTCCTCAACAAGCTTTCTTGTGACACGCTCATCAACCACAAGAGCGTCTGCTTCCAGCAAGATAGCAGCAGCCAATGCCTCCATTTCTGCATAATGCACTATTTTCAACCAGTTTTCATTGCCTTTAAAGCAATGGTTTGCTAACTCCAATAATTCCAATGTTTTCTTTTCAATTTCTGCATTATCAATAACGTGCAATGTCCCTTCCCTTATCTCTTTCATGACTTGCAGTGCTTCAAACTTAAAGCGTTTAGTCATCAGGGGGATGTCAATAAGCTCTTTTTTAACTTTGAGAGGAATTAAAAATCTGCCGGGATATTTTGCATTTAATGCTCTCAAAATCCATAGAAGATTATTGGTAGTCAAGCTTATTATTGGCCCTGTATCAAATACGATTATCTTTTCGATCGTGCTTTTATTTTCCATGCAAACACCGTCTTTTTAACAAATACCTGATTTCAATAAAATATATCTGATAACAAATAACAATTTAATGATTCAAAATAATCACACGTACCTCTAAATAATATATCCTCAAACAAACAATTCTCTTACAATCTCCAGTCTTTTTCTCGCCCTTGTTTCAGGAACTTGCGCATCAATAATTTTAGTTTTTCCAAGATAGCTCATCATTTCCCATTGTGTGATGCCCATTAGCTGAGCAGCTTTCGCTATTGACAAGCCATGCTCAACCATATTAGAGCCTTTCTTGATCTTAGCTTTGCTAAGCACTTCCTCAATATATACCCTAAGTTGCCCGTCATACCTGGAAATTGTAGAGAATGCTTCACTAATATTCAGCCTGTAGTTATCAATATCATTTTTTGAGAGATAATGCCTTGCTCTCTTCAAGAACGGAGTAAATAACTTCGGCTCAATTATGATTTTTTTAGAGAAGATTTTGTACAACGCATACATCATGACTGCAATCGAAATAGAGTCTTCATCCTGGTATAATGTAGCGCCATGGATAATATGGTTGCTCAAATCTTCCAGAAAATCCAGCTTCTTCTTTTCAAGCACAATAATCGCATCATCAAGGATGTTCAGAATGTCTTTTCTTATGATTTTATTCATGAAGTAATGTAATGCAATGATTTATATAAATGTTGCGGTGAGGTGTACGTTCACAGCAGCTGCCGCCAATTTTGTTGGCACTGATTTAGAAACAGTGTTAAGTTGCGACGGGCAATGGCATCAATTAGCTATGCAATTAACTAAAATATAATCTATCAACTAACATAACTATCTTACAAAGCGTAGAGGAGGAGCAACTCATCTACTAGACGATAGAGTGCCAGCGGCGGCAGCTGCATCGTAACTTTATTATTTTATCATCCTGCTGCTCTGCCAAAATCCAGATACTCATCATCATACACAGCTTCCTCGATATCAACTAAGTCAAACTGCTGCTCAAAGATGTCATCTTCCTTGTCTTCTTCGCTGAATTCGTTTTCAGACAGATAAGAGATATAATCAATGTTTGTCATCCTGCTCACCTCACTTATTCTTATTCTAATTTTTTAAGATTAGTTATTTTTTATCCATGCCTATTTTTTAATCATAATAAGCAATATTAACTTAATCAAAGAGGTATTTATATATTCGTGACAAAGATATTCTTATTGGAATAATTTTTACATAATATATTCTTAACCTGGGCTATAATATGACCGCTATATTTATTAATTACATTTTATTCTCTTAACTCATGAACTACAAAGAAGCAATTGCATACCTAAATTCGCATGATATAAATAAAATAGATTTAGGGCTAGATGACATAAAAAAACTTCTTGAAACATTAGATAATCCCCCTACTAAATTCAGGAGCATTCATGTTGCTGGAACAAATGGCAAAGGCTCTGTCTCAGCAATGGTTGCTGCAATATTACAAAAAACCGGCCATAAAGTTGGATTATACACTTCTCCTCATTTGATAAGGTTCAATGAACGCATTAAGATAAATAATGCAAATATCTCTGACTTAAAGATTGCAAGATTGACTGAAAAGATAAAGCCAATTGCAGAGAAAATCAATGGCATAACTTATTTTGAGCTTACAACAGCATTAGCTTTTCTGTATTTTGCAGAGCAGAAAGTTGATTATGCAGTAATAGAAGTTGGCTTAGGCGGAAGATTGGATGCAACAAACATATTGCCTGCAGAAAATTGCGCAGCAACTGCAATTACAAATATCAGCCTAGAGCACAAAAATTATTTAGGCGATACTATTAAGAAGATTGCATTTGAGAAAGCAGGGATAATTAAAGAGCATATACCTATAGTGACTGCTGCTTCTGGAGAAGCTTTGGAAGTAATAAGAAAGATTGCAGATGAAAAGCATTCACGTTTAATAATTGCAGAGCCTATGGAATATGAATGTTCTTTACAGGGAGAATTCCAAAAATACAATATTGGGATAGCTGCAGAGATTGCTTATTTGCTGAACATAAATGAAGACATTATCAGAGAAGCATTTAAAGAAGTAACATGGCCTGCACGCTTGGAATTTCTCAAGCACAACCTGTTGGTTGATTGCGCGCATAATCCAGGTGCTTCTTTAATGCTTGCAAATGAACTGCAAAAAGCAAAAGAAGATACAAAAAACCACTATGAGAGAGCACGCAGGATACCTTATTTTAGAAAACTGATCTTAGTCATTGGGATTTTGAAAGACAAAGATTACAAACAGATATTAAAGCATCTTGCGCCGTTAGCAGCAAAGATAATTCTATGCAAACCAAATACCGAGCGGGCATTAGGGCCAGAAATGCTTGCTGCAGAGCTCCAGAAAGAGCATGCAAAAGATTATGTAATAATAGATGATGTCAAGGAGGCAGTTATCTACGCACAGGAAACTGCCCAAAAGAATGACCTAGTTTTAGTAACTGGAAGCTTTTATGTTGTTGGAGAAGTGTATGGGATGTATAAAAAAACGGGCATAAAAAAGATAACAAGAAGGAAAAAGTTGATAGCAATAATATCAAAAATGAGGTTGATAACTAAGAGCTTGTAACCATTTCTTCTATGGAAGATAAAGAGCTTGCTGAATTTCTAAAGAAAAATGCAATCAGCTTAAAATTAAACGAAGCACGAAAGATAGTTGAGCTGATTGGCAGAAACCCAACAATTACTGAGCTGCATATCTTTAACATCCAGTGGAGCGAACATTCCAGCTATAAAAGCAGCAAAAATGCACTGAAGATGCTGCCAACAACTGGCCCTACAGTAATTCTTGGCCCAAAGGAAGATGCCGGAATATTAAAGTTAGATGAGGAATACGGAATTGTGATTTCGCATGAAAGCCATAACCACCCTAGCCAGGTTGTTCCTTATGAAGGCGCTGCAACAGGCATTGGCGGAAATGTGAGAGATGTTCTTTGCATGGGTGCAAAAGTAATTGCAGGAGCTGACCCCTTAAGATTCGGAGAGGCATTTAGCGAAAATAAATCTGTCAGCAACAGGACAAAGTACATTGCTAACCAGGTAATAAACGGCATTGCAACATACGGAAATGCAATTGGTGTGCCGGTTATCGCTGGAGACATTTACATGAACTCAAGCTTCAACGACAATTGTCTGGTTAATGTTGTTCATATTGGTTTGATAAAAAACAATGAAATTATACACAGCTGCGCACCAGAAAACAGCATAGGATATGATGTAATAGTCATTGGAAAGCCGACAGATAATTCTGGATTTGGCGGAGCTGCATTTGCTTCTCTTATACTCGACGAGAAAAACAAGGAAAACAATAGGGGAGCAGTTCAAGTTCCTGATCCATTTTTAAAAAATGTTTTAATAAGGGCATCTTACAGAGTTTTTGAAGCAGCCAGAAAACAGAAAGTGACACTGGGGTTCAAAGACTGCGGCGCAGGCGGCATAATGTGCGCAACCAGCGAATTAGGCGCATCCGGAAATATGGGCATTGAATTGAATTTAAATGAAGTTCCTGTTTCTATGCAAAATCTGCCGTCATATATTATAGCCTGCAGTGAAACCCAAGAAAGATTCTGCTGGATCTCTCCTAAAGAATTCACAAAAACAATTCTTGACATTTATAACAAAGAGTTTGAGCTTCCAAATGTTGCAGAAGACGCATGCGCAAAAGTTATAGGCAGAGTAATTAAGGATAAAAAATACATTCTAAAATACAATAACAAAATTGTATGCAACGCTGATATCCGTGCAATAACAGAGGGTATTAGGTATAACAGAGAAAGTGAAGAGATAATCAATAAAAAAGCTTCAGGGCCGGAATTGATTGAGCCGGAAAGTTTTAACACACCTCTGCTGGATGTTCTTAAACTGCCGCAAATTGCGAGCAAATATACAGTATATGAGCATTATGACAACACAGTCCAGGGAAATACTGTTATTCGTTGCGGAGAAGCAGATGCCGGCTTGATTGCGCCTTTGCCCGGGAAGAAATATGGAGTTGCATTAAAAGTAGATTGCAATCCAAGATATAACAGAGTTTCATCTTATCATGGCGCAGTAAATGCAATTGCTGAGGTAATGAGAAATATTGCAGCGATTGGCGCTACACCTATTGGGTTAACTGACTGCCTTAATTACGGCAATCCTGAAAAGCCTGAACAGTTCTGGCAGTTTCTCGAGGGTATTCGAGGATTAAGTGATGCTGCTAAAAATATTTTCCTTAAAGGAACAACTCAGCCAGTTCCATTTGTATCTGGCAATGTCAGCTTCTATAATGGCTCTGCTAACGGCAAATCTATTGACCCCAGCCCAATAGTTGCCTGCGTTGGAAGAATGGAAGATTATTCTAAGGCAATTACCCTGAAGATAAAGAAATCTGGTTCCGGAGTTTATTTAGTTGGCGCAAGAAAGAATGAATTAGGCGGAAGCGCATATTATGAATTGTTTGATGAACTCGGCGCAAATTTGCCAAAGACTGATTTTGCTTCTGAAAGAAACATGATTTATGGAGTTATTGATGCAATCAATGAAAGATTATTGCTTGCTTCTCATGACATCAGCGATGGCGGCCTGATAGTTGCAGTTACAGAAATGATTCTTGGCGGCAAAGGGGCAGGCAAGATAGGAGCAAGTTTGCAGCTAAATGATGGCCTTAAAACAAGCGCATTGTTATTTTCCGAATCAAGTGGGTTTGTAATGGAGATAGAAGACAAAAACTTGGCAGCAGCAGAGAAAGCATTTGCAAAATATGATGTTGACCTGATCAAGATAGGAGAAACAGGCGGAGATTATCTGATTGTTAACCACAATGACAAGGAAGTTGTTAATCTGGATATTCCTGCATTAAGAGATGCATGGATGAATGGGTTTGGAGATGCAATGAAATGACATTAAAATATTTCGTATTTGTTTAGCTATAACAACAACAAAAACTACGGCGACTGCCAATTTTTGACGAACACAAATCCATATATCCTAGTTAAGTTTTTCCGGGCAATACCATTATAATAAACATTTTCTAACACAACACGCAATACTTTTCTTGGATCACATTTAATATCCTAGCGTAGAGGAGGAAAAACTCTTTAGTAATCAAAGCCAGTGTTCGTCGGCAGTCGCCGCCGTTTTTTACTATTTTACAGAAAAAGCTAAACAAATACAATATTTCTAAAGATTATGTTCTGCAAATTTAATAAAATATAAAAGAAGTTAATAAAATTTATGCTTTTGCTCTGTTATAAGCGGCAGTAACCAGATTTAACAATTTTAATCTTGCAGTATCATCTAAATAAAGTAATACCTTCTGAGGATTAGCTAGTAAAGTATCTAAAGCTTTTTTGTAATCAGGCTTAGCTGTAAGAATAAATTCTGCAAATTGCCTCTTACGCTTTCTAATTTTATTTCCAATGTTCTTGGAGCTTCTGGAGTTTGAGTTGTCATATTTTCACCTTTTGCAGTGTTAATTTGTTAATGAATAGGTAGGTACTATTTAAATCTTACCCTTTATTTACTACTATGGAGTTAGTTAGCAATGGGCTTTAAGTTATGCATCGTATTGCACAATTTTATCAATTATCATGCAATAGAATGAAAAACTTTAAATATCAGTTATGCTTTACTTGGCAGTTATGATTGCAAAAGAGCTTTTGAAGGAAATATTGCTGGAAAGGCAGAAGAAACTTGAAGAATCGATGAAGAAAGATTTTGTTGCCAGAAATAAGCTTAACGAAATCAAAGATCTGATCGGCATCAAGCATTGCATCATTCTTACAGGCATCAGGAGATGCGGCAAATCTGTCCTTCTTACTGAGATTATGGACAAATTCTATACTAAATATTTTTATTATATTAATTTTGAAGATGAAAGGCTTCTCAAATTTGATGTCAATGACTTCAACATGCTTTATGAAACCTGCATAGAGCTTTTCGGCAGTAAAAAGACATTTTTCCTGGATGAAGTTCAAAATATTGCAGGATGGGAACGCTGGGTAAGAAGGATGTATGATGACGGCTTTAAATTTTTTATAACAGGCTCAAATGCAAAATTGCTTAGCAAGGAGCTTGGAACTTTATTGACAGGAAGGCAAGTATCTATTTCGCTGTATCCATTTGATTTTTATGAATTTTTAAGTTTTCATAAGATTGATTTTAAGAAAGAGGATATATACCTGACGGAAAAAAGGGCATTGATCATAAAAAAGTTCAATGAATATATCAATGACGGCGGCTTGCCTGAATATCTGGAAAGCAAAAGGATAGAAGTTCTTCAGGATCATTTTAATGATATCATACAAAAAGATATTGTGGAGAGATACGGCATAAAGAACATCAAACAGCTGAAAGAATTAGCAAATTACCTGATTACAAATACAGGCAACCTCTCTACATACAACAGCTTAAAGAAAGCCAATAACTTTCAGAGCGTTAATACTATAATAAAATACGTATCATATCTAGAAAATACCTATCTTGTGTTTACTGTTCCGTACTTTAGCTATTCTCTAAGAAAGCAGGCAGCTAATCCATTCAAAGCTTATGCAATAGATCCTGGCTTGAGAAACGCAATCAGCTTCACATTCAGCAGAGATATCGGGAGAATCTATGAGACAATTGTTGCTATAGAATTAAAAAGAGCAAAAAAAGAGGTATTTTACTGGAAAAATGTTTTGCATGAAGAAGTTGATTTTGTGGTTAAAAAAGGAAATAAAGCAGAGCAATTGATACAGGTATGCTATAATCTGAATGATGTCAACGTTAAAAAGAGAGAGCTTAATGCCATGATAAAAGCAAGCGATGAATTAAGATGCAATAACCTTCTTATAATAACAGATGAGCATGAGCATGAAGAAAAGATCGCAGATAAAAAGATCAAGTTTTTGCCGCTTTGGAAATGGCTGTTGATAAGAAATGAATGAGAATCCAAACCCTTGATTAAAGACTTAAAAAGATAAAATTGAGTTGCCAATCAATACCTTTAAATTAACCTAATATTTTCTAATAAATCATAACTTAAATGATAATAACACTATAAAAATGAACCCACCAAAAATTGCAGTGATCTGGTTCCCGGGAAGCAACTGTGAAGATGAGAGCAAGTTAGTCTGTGAAGCTGCTGGAATGAAAGCAGACATTATTGTAGTTAACTCCTCAATCAATCCAAAAACTTTAGAGCAGTATGACGGCTTTTTTATCGGCGGCGGATGGAGTTATGAAGACAGGATAAGGGCAGGAGCAATTGCTGCAAAAGACCCAATTATGCTGAAGATAAAAGAGGAAGCAAAAAAAGGCAAAGTTGTTTTGGGAGTATGCAATGGCGCGCAAATCTTAGTTGAAACCGGAATTATTCCTGGATTAAAAGATAAAATCCAGATGGCTCTCGCCCCAAATACCAATCCAAAAGTTTCTGGATATTATAATACCTGGGTTTATGTCAAGCATGAATGCAGGAAAACAAATGCATTTAATGCTGCTGGAGTAAATGAAGTTCTGCACATTCCTGTTGCCCATGGAGAAGGCAGATTTACGACAACAGACAAGGATCTCGTCAAAGAACTGATTAAGAACAATCAGATAATGTTCAGATACTCTGATGAAGACGGCAATATTGACGAGAAATACCCTGTAAATCCAAACGGCGCACTCTATAATATTGCAGCAATTACAAACAAGGAAGGAAATGTGCTTGCAATCATGCCTCATCCAGAAAGAGCTTCCTGGAACAGGCAGCTGCCTTATTTCGAGCAGCATAGTTTTGAAGAGAATGAGAAAGCTGCACCCTGCCTTAAGATATTTGAAAGCATTAAGATGTATTTAGAGAAGAGGATGAGATAAATAATGTAAAATAAATAAGAAAATTAAACTATTACAAAAAGTAATAATACTATTATAAGATAATAATTAATCAAAGACGAAAAATGACAACAACAAAACCCATTGAAATGTTTGTAAGATTAGTCGTGCCGGATAATATAGCTCTTACTGCAAAGCACACTCTATTGAAGATGGGATTTAAGCTGGCTGATCTAAAAAGGGCAGATTATTATAAATTTGAGGTTGAACTGAATAAAGACAATAATATTAATAAAAACAATACTGCCAAAAATAGTATCCAAGAGCAGTTGAGCAAAGTCGATATTCTTGCAAATGCAAACAAGCACAAAGTAAGTTTTGAGAAAGAAAGGCAAGGAACTAAGATCTTGGTAACAGAGCTGGATGCAACCGGTCAGGGTTTGTTGCATACTTTAAGAGAGAGGTTAGGTTTAACGCAGGTGCACTCTGTTTTGCAGGGCACTTTATGGGCATTTACTGGATGTTCAGAGGAAGATACCGTTAAGATGACAAAAGAGCTGCTGATTAACGAGCATTATCAGGAGTTTAGGGTTTTGCAGTAAGTTTAGGATTTTGCAGTAAAATATATAAACATATTTATGATACAATAACACAAGTTAATAGATAATACGTATTTGTTTAGCTATAACAATATAAAAGCGGTGGCGATTGCCATTTTATGACGAACACATATCAATATTAACAAGCGAAGTTGCGACGGGCAATGCCA
>JACPBN010000053.1 GCA_016180275.1 Candidatus Woesearchaeota archaeon | reverse complement strand
CTCATCTAATGTTACTTCACCGACAACATCTCTCATGGTAGTCTGCGCTAACTGCCCAATAGCATACTTAAAATCCATCACTTCAAGCACAGAAAGCTTTGCATCGCTTACCCTGTAATATAAAACTGCGTTGATGACAACAGAAACATTGTCTTTTGTCATCGTATCTTGCTTAGGAACATCAACTACATTTGTCCTTATGTCTATCCTTTGCCATGACTGGATTATTGGGATAACTAATTTTAATCCAGGGCTCATGATTCCAGAATATCTTCCTAGAGTAAATTTAACTCCTCTCTCATATTCATTGACTACTTTGATCGAGGAAGCGATTGCCGCAAGCATTATGATAATTATCCAGAATGCCATCATTCATCACCCTTATAGCCGTCGTATGCTTTTAATGTGTCTAAAGGAACAATAAAATTGACTTTGTTTGATGGGTCAGATGCAATGTCATTCAGGCTTTGGAGTGTTCTTAAATGCAATGCGCCTTTTGCAGTAGAGAGTATTTTGGCAGCTTGCGCTATTTTTGTTGAGGCAATTGCATCACCGTCGCTTCTTATTATGATAGCTCTTCTTAAGCGCTCAGCTTCAGCAGCTTTTGCCATAACTCTTTTCATTTCTTCTGCCAGTTCAATATGCTTCAGGTCAACGCTGATGACTTTAACGCCCCATGGGTCAGTTGCTTTGTCTACTATCTCCCTTATCTTGTTGGAAATCTTGTCTCTCTGGCTAAGAAGCTCATCCAAAGTGACTTCTCCAACCACATTTCTCATTGTTGTCTGGGCAAGCTGGCTGACTGCATCCAGATAATTCTCTACCTTGATGACAGCAAGCTTTGCATCAAATATCCTGAAATATAAGACTGCATTTACATTCACGCTTACATTGTCTTTTGTGATTGCATTCTGCTGAGGGACATCAACCACTTCCATCCTTATATCTACTCTGGTGTATGTCTGGATGATTGGGACGATGAATCTCAGTCCTGGCTTTATGGTTCCTGAATATCTGCCTAATGTAAATAAAACTACTTTTTCATACTCATAAAAAATCCTTAAGAAGATGAAACTGAACACAGCTATTGCTATAATTACTGAAGAAAGATACACAGAAGCTAAGATTGCGCTTATGAAAAATAAATCTGATGCCATATAACCCCTTTTTTTTAATTATACCCTTAATAATTGCTACTCTTATATAAATATATATGTTGATATATTAAAAAATATATCTCAACTATTTATTATAACTTTATTTGTACTTGTTTAGCTATCTATTCGTAGAGGAGGAGCAACTTTTTGATGGTCTAAGCCAGTGTTCGTCGGCAGTCGCCACTGCTTTATAGGATTTTATCACACAAGCTAAACAAATAACTTTATTTATTTTATTAGCTATATCCTAATTTACTCATTCCTTTTTCCCATACACCACATAATGCCAGGGCTTTCTCGCAACATTTGTCTGGTCAATGTAAATATGTTTGAGGTTGGTATACTCCTCTAATGAATACATGCTTAAGTCTTTTCCAAAACCGCTTTGCTTATAGCCGCCATGCGGCATCTCTGAAGCAAGAGCACCATGCTCATTTATCCAGACAGTCCCAAATTTTAACTTAGCAGCAACTTTCATTAATGTAGTTACATCTTTGCCCCAGACACTTGAAGCTAAACCGTAAACAACATCATTTGATTTTCCAATTGCTTCTTCAACTGTCTTGTACTTGAAAACTGTAAGCACTGGTCCGAATATCTCTTCCTGGCAAATTCTCATATGCTGCTGCGTATTTGAGATAATTGTTGGCTGTAAAAAAAAGCCCTTATCAAAATCCTTTCCAACAGGGCGCTTACCTCCAAAAACTACTTTAGCCCCCTGCTCAATTCCTGTCTTAACATACCATTCGACTCTCTCTCTTTGCTTTGCGCTTACTAATGGTCCCATGTCTGTTGCCCAGCTAAGCTGATTGCCAAGCACAAATTTCTTTGCTCTCTCTGCCAGCATTGCTACATATTTGTCGTGCAGTTTTTCAGGCACATAAACTCTGGTTACTGCAGTGCAGTCTTGCCCTGCATTCCAATATGCGCCTGCAATTGCTCCTTCTGCAGCAATTTCAAGATCACAGTCTTCTAAGACAATCATTGGTGCTTTTCCTCCTAACTCAAGATGCACTCTCTTTAATGTAGATGCAGCTAGCTGCATGACTTTTTTTCCTGTGCTATTATCACCTGTTACAGAAACCATGTCAACTTTTGGATTAGTTGCAAGCTCTGGGCCTAATACGTCTCCGGAGCCCGTAATAACATTTAATACTCCTGCAGGAACTCCGGCTTGCTCTGCTAATCTGCAAAATTCAAGCAAAGTAATCGGAGTGAGAGTAGCTGGTTTTGCAACTACGCAATTGCCTGCTGCTAGCGCAGGTGCTATCTGCCAGACTGCAATATACAAAGGATAATTCCAGGGAATAATGCATGCGCAGACTCCTATTGGCTCTCTTCTCACAAAACTTGTGCCTAAGCCTGTATATTCAGCAGCTGCTTTGCCTTCTAACATTCTTGCTGCGCCGGCAAAAAACTTCAGATTGTCAATAATGAAAGGAAAATCGCTGTCATGTGAATACTTGATTGTTTTGCCTTGATTTAACGATTCAAGATATGAAAGACGTTCCAGATTCTGCTCGACAAGTTCAGCTAATTTCCAGAGGATTGATGCACGTTCTGCCGGAGTTTTATTGCTCCAGACTCCTGAATCAAATGCTTTTCTTGCTGCATCTATTGCCCGTTTTGTATCAGCTATGTCTGCTTTTGCGGCTTTTGCTATCACTTGAGAATTTGCCGGATTGATTACATCAAATGTTTGCTTGGAATAGGCATTTTGCCATCTGCCATCTATATACAGTTGATAGCTGCCTTGAAATTTTGATTCGAGGACAATAGCTTTACTGCCGCCTGCTGATTTTTTAGTTTTTTTTGATTTTATTTTATTTGCTTTCTTGGATTTTTTTGCCATAGTAAACAACCTCTTATCTTGTAATTTAATTATTAACCCTGCATCTTTGTCTAATCTTTTATCTCAATTTTCACAACATTTTTCTGTTCAGTTTTCTCTTTTTTCTCGTATTTTCTGCTTGCTTCCTGCAATGTTGCATCTAATCTCTCAAGCACAGTGTCTATTTGTCTGTATCTGATAGTAAGCGCAGGCTCAATTCTTATGGTCCTTGAGCTTATTAATGTTCCTGCAACCAATACACCGCGCCTAAACAATCCGGCAGAAACTGAATAGCCAAATGCATCATCAGCAAAATCCATTCCAATCAGCAGCCCTTTTCCGTGCACATCAACAAAATATTTGCTGTATTTATCCTGCAATTTTTTTAATGCTCTCATAAAATACTCGCCTTTCTCTGCTGCCTGCTGAGCGAGATTTTCTTTCAGCAAAACATTTATTGTTGCTATTCCTGCTGCGCATGCCAATGGGTTGCCTCCAAATGTTGTGCTGTGTATGAATGGGTTATCCTCGAGAACTTTCCAGATCCTTTTGTTTGACATGAATGCGCTTAATGGCATTACGCCGCCGCCAATGGATTTGCCTAAACAGATGATATCCGGCACAATATTCCAGTGCTCGCAAGCAAACATCTTTCCTGTTCGTCCAAAACCTGTCTGCACTTCATCTAAGATCAGCAGAATGCCATATTTGCTGCACAGCTGCCTGACTTTAGGAAAATAATTATCTGGCGGCACAATTGCTCCTGCTTCTCCCTGCACAGGCTCAACAACAAATGCTGCAATCTCTGTGCCAAGTGATTGTAATTTTTTTAATTCATCTTCTAATGCTTGGGCATCTCCAAATTTGACAAAATGTATATTGCCTAATAATGGCTCAAATGGTTTTCTGTACATGGCTTTGCCCATCAATGAAAGAGATCCCATGCTTTTGCCATGGAAGCCATGCAATGTGCTTATGAAGCCGGATTTTTTGGTATATAATCTTGCCAATTTCATCGCGCCTTCAACTGCATCTGTGCCGTTATTGATAAAAAAGCATTCCTGCAGATCTCCGGGAGCTAATTCAGCTAATAATTCAGCTAATGCGCTTCTCAATGGATCAAGAAGCTCCTGGCTGCTTAAAGGCATCCTCTTTAACTGCGCAGCTGCTGCCTTGACTATTGTCGGGTGCATGATTCCTGTATTATATATCCCATAGCCGCCTAAGCAGTCAATGTATTCCTTGCCTAACAGGTCTTTTATTATGCTGTCTTTTCCAGTCCATTCGATGCTTGCAAAATCATCTGCCTCTGCAACTGATTTCCTGTATTCCAAAAATCCGCGGTTGAAAAAGTTTTCAAAGTTCTGGATTGTTACACGGATTATCTCTTTTTTTTGTTTAGGTGAGATCTTTTTTGCGCTTATTATGTCCAGCCATTGCTGGGATTTTTTTATCAGATCTTCTTTTGTGAGCTGAGAGCAGACATAAGTTGGCTTCATGCCTTTTTTTGTAAAGATAACTTTTGATTTAAGGGCGCATACATTTTGCACTTGTTCACTTGAAGAACTGTTGTTTTCAGGATTTGCAATGTTATTGACAGCCTTCTTAATAGCATAATCAGAACTAGGTTTAGATTTGCTCCTCTTTTTCATATTACACCTTTAATATTCCTCTATAACATCAGATGTATTTAAAGATTATGGTGGAGCAAAAGAAAAGCATGAGAGTGCGTGATGTTAGAAAAAGAATATGTGGATTGAAAGTAGAAAGATTTTTATTGCAGTAGCAGCTTAATGAGCAAGATGGACAACTGCCCAGAATGTGATGGAAAGAGGTATGATGACGGAGAAGAGATAACTTGCAAAGTGTGTGGGTATGTGATGGAGAGTAAGAAATGAATCCATTACAAAAGGCTCTTGAGGAAATGAAAGCAGAAGAAGATAAAGAACAAAAACAAAGTAAGTTAAAAAAGTGTGATGAAAAATGGAAATAAACACAAATGTTTAAATATAATGTATTCTCACATCCATGTATGAAAAAAATCATCCTCTTTATATGTATTTTATTAGCTCTGGCATCATTTACTTATGCAGTGCAAATTCCTACCCTAAATGATTATGTAACTGATAAAGCCGGCATATTTTCTTCAGCCTCTAAGGGAGAGCTTGAAAAAACTCTTAGGGAACTGGAAAAAGCAACTAATGGTGTTCAGTATATTATATATATAGAAAAACAGTATCCAAAAGAGTATTCTTTGGAAGAATATTCACTTAAAATAGCAGAAAACAATAAAATAGGCAAGAAAGGAAATGATAATGGCATTTTGCTTTATGTAGCTATTGATGACAGGGATTACAGATGGGAAGTAGGATATGGAGTTGAAAGCACTTTAAGCGCATCTCTGCTAGGAAAGATTTCAAGAGAGTATTTGCTGCCAAATTTCAAAGAAGAAAATTATGAAAAAGGCATAACAGAAGCAGTAAATGTGACTGGAAGAATTCTTCTTGGCTCAAATGATGCAGATATTATCAGGCTTAAGGACAATACAACAAAAACAGTTGTTAGTGCTTCTTTAACAAATACGACACTTATTTTCGTAATTTTTATGGTGCTTATTTTCATTGTAAAGATAGTTGCAAGATCACGCACCAGTGGCATGAGAAGCCACAAAGATGATTTTTATCTAGGCGCCGCAACTGGGTTGTTCCTAGGCAGAGGCAGAGGAGGGTTTGGCGGCAGCGGCGGATTTGGTGGCGGAGGAGGCTCATTCGGCGGCGGAGGTTTTTCAGGAAAATGGTAAAAAATAAAAAGAAATTTAATGAAAATATTTATCAACAAAAGAAAATAGGTTGTCCTAGATGTTCAACA
The DNA here is from genome assembly GCA_016180275.1 of Candidatus Woesearchaeota archaeon. Lineage (GTDB taxonomy): Archaea > Nanobdellota > Nanobdellia > Woesearchaeales > UBA10200 > UBA10200. Next base: position 1,533 of record JACPBN010000053.1, on the reverse strand, counting down.
GTTTTCAACAAAAAAATAATGAGAAAACTCAAACATCCTTCCGGTGCTATATTGGACATTTGCAACAATTGCGGTGGAATGTGGTTAGACAAAAATGAAGTTAAAATGCTGCATAATTTTTCAACAAAGGTGAAAAAATGAAAAAAACAAAAATGAATCTTCTAATAGGGTTAGGGATTGTAGGCGGAATAATATTGCTTCTTGTTTTATGGTATGTTGGAATTTTCAATTCCTTAATCAGGCTTAATGAAGAAGTAAACAACAAATGGGCGCAGGTTGAAACACAATATCAAAGAAGGGTAGACTTAATTCCCAATCTTGTTAATACAGTGAAAGGCGCTGCTAACTTTGAGCAGACAACTTTTGAAGAAATAACAAAAGCCAGAAGCCAGTGGCAGACTGCCAGTGGAACCGAAGCCAAAGTCAAGGCAGCTAATAATGTTGAAAGTGCATTAGGAAGACTGCTAGTTGTTGTGGAAAATTATCCTCAGCTAAAGGCAACGCAGAATTATCTTGCATTACAGGATGAGCTAGCCAATACAGAGAACAAGATAGCAGTTGAAAGAGGGCGTTTTAATGACGCTGTAAGAAACTTTAATGCAAAAATCAAGACATTCCCTAGCAACATAGTCGCAGGAAAGCTTGGTTATGTTGACAGGACATACTTTAATGCTAAACCTGAAGCAGAAAATGCTCCTACAGTGAATTTTAGCTAATCTTGTTTTGGGCAGCCTATAGTCGAAGACAAAAATAAATTGAGCAATATTACAGTAGATGGCATAAATGCAAGTCAGTTGAAGAAGAGAAAGGAATAAAAGGGATTGATGAAATTTATGAAGACGAATATAAAATTTCCACAATTACGGTACAAATATGGCGGTCACACACCAATTCTGAAATTAAGATCAGAAAATCCGCAATTATTTTATGAAAAAAGAGAAATTTAGCCCTAACTTCTTGTTCTTGATGTATCGCTTTGGAGTGCGTCTCTGCTAGAAAATTAAAGCGTGAGAGTGCGTGATGTTAGAAAAATGTGGATTGAAAGTGGAAAGATTTTTATAGTTTATTAGCTTACTATTCATTTGGTGGGTAAAATATGGCAGCTAAAGATGCAGTTAAGTTTGGAGCAACATTATGCGCAGTAGTTGCAGGAGCATTAATACTTAAAAGTTGCTGGCAATCTGCAGCAGAATCAAGAGAATACCGCAGGCTTATGGATAATGATAAAGTACCTCCTTCAGGATATACAGCAGAAGATGGCACAAAAGTAAATGCTTCTAAGGCGTGGCAGTTAGATAATAACATAATTGCAACTTCACCAAATGGAGATATTATTCAATACATCAACACCAAAGGCGATGACTTAAATCTAGAAAGTGTGTAGTTATTACAAATTCCCACGGTCAAATAGTTATAGGGTCTGATAATCCAGAGTTTGGTAGTGTTAGTGTTTGACTGACAGAAAGTATTTTATAGTAATAGTACTTTCTGCTGTATATGATAAACATAATATGCCTCAAATGTGAAACCAAG